>CALXAM010000052.1 GCA_944386285.1 uncultured Clostridia bacterium
CAAAGACCTCCTCGATAGTTTTGGGTTAGGTTGGCAGACCTTTTCCTTTACTCTATCGGGGAGTTCTTTTTTTGTCCATAGCTATAAGCTCTTTATCCACTGGCACAGCCAGTGGTTGTTTAAGCAACACAAGAAAAAAGCACCCTGTAAAAACAGGGTGCTTTTTTAGTTTGTATCTTTTCTGCGTTCCACTGTCCGCACAATCCATTTGACAAGTTCCACAATCGGGATAACCAAAAAGGCAAGACCGAGTGCGACAATATACTCTACAAAGGAAATGTGAGTGAATTGGAATGCGTCCGAAAGGCCCGGCAGATAAATAACCGCCGTGGTAAGAAGGAGCGAAAGCAGCATTGCGCCCCACAGGAATTTGTTTTGCTTTTTAATCTTGAACACGGAACCCTTACGAGAACGCATATTAAACGAATGGAACATTTCTGCCATTGACATCGTCAAAAATGCCATTGTCATACCATCCGGGCTGTTTGTAAACTCCCAGACACCAGCTTCAATATAGTGTCCAATCAGATATGCTGTAAGGGTGAGAACTGCAACCAGAATGCCTTGATACACAATCGAGAAACCAAGTCCGCCGGCAAAAATACCCTCTTTCGGATCACGCGGCGCACGCTTCATCACGTTTTCTTCCGCCGGTTCCATGCCGAGTGCCAGTGCCGGGAATGTATCGGTGATGAGGTTGATCCATAAAAGATGCACCGGTTTTAAAATAACGAACCCGAACAGCGTTGCCATGAAAATGGCGACGACCTCACTTAAATTCGACGAAAGCAGGAATTGAATCGATTTTCGGATGTTGTCATAAATACGGCGGCCTTCCTCGACTGCCGAAACAATCGTTGCAAAGTTGTCGTCTGCAAGTACCATATCCGCAACATTTTTTGTCACGTCTGTGCCTGTGATACCCATACCGACACCGATGTCTGCATTTTTGATCGATGGGGCATCGTTGACACCGTCACCGGTCATTGCAGTGATCTTGCCATTTTTACGCCATGCATTGACGATACGAACTTTGTGCTCCGGCTGAACACGCGCATAAACGGAATAATTTTGGACCGTGCGATCGAATGTTTCATCGTCAATCTCATTTAACTGCGCACCGGTCAACGCTTCGTCTGCGCTTTCGATCATGCCTAAGTCTTTTGCAATCGCCACAGCCGTATCCTTGTGGTCACCGGTGATCATCACCGGACGAATTCCTGCTTCACGGCACTCTGCGATTGCCGCTTTGACCTCGGGGCGAACCGGGTCGATCATGCCAGTCAAACCGATATAGACAAGCGACTGCTCAAGCGATTCAGGAGCGTTATCGGGCAGGGTATTGCCGTGAACGCGAAACGCGGCACACAGTACACGCAGTGCACGATCGGCAAATGCTTTGTTCTGACTTAAAATTTCAGCACGACGGCTGTCATCAAGCGGCAGAATCTCGCTTCCGTTCCACCACGATACACATCGTTTCAGCACCTCGTCAGGCGCACCTTTTGTATACTGAATGTAGCTGCCATCCGGCTGCTTGTGGACAGTGGACATCATTTTCCGCATCGAATCAAACGGTGCCTCTGTTACACGCGGCAGCTCAGCTTTTAGCTGCGGTTTCGGCATCGACAGGGAATAGGCGTAGTTAACAAGTGCACATTCGGTTGGTTCGCCGGTTGCTTCATTATTTTCATCCAGTTCTGCGTCGCTGCACAGTGCCATTGCTTTTGCAAGCAGTGTTTCATCAGCACCTGCATGCTCAACAACGGTCATGCGGTTTTGCGTAAGCGTACCCGTTTTATCTGAACAGATGATCTGCGCACAGCCGAGCGTTTCCACAGCAGTAAGCTTTCTTATCACGGCATTGCGCTTCGACATATTCGTAACACCGATAGATAGCACAATCGTCACAACGGTTGCAAGTCCCTCCGGAATTGCTGCTACAGCAAGGCTTACGGCGACCATAAAGGTGTCAATCAGTGTTGTACCTGATAAATCTGGATATGCCTTAAACAGATTAAAACCAAAGATAAATACGCAGATACCGAGTACCAGCACAGAAAGTACTTTACTCAGCTGTCCAAGCTTCAACTGAAGCGGCGTCTGGCCGTCCTCAGCTTTTGCAAGTGCATCGGCGATTTTACCCATTTCAGTTTGCATGCCCGTACCAGTAACAACGGCTTTTCCGCGGCCGTATACAACGGTACTGCCCATGTAGATCATATTTTTGCGATCACCAAGCGGTACATCTTTTTCGCCCTCTTTAACAGTGAGCGTGTCCGCTTTTTTACTCACCGGCACACTTTCGCCAGTCAGTGCTGCTTCCTCCACCTTTAAGCTCGCACTTTCAATGACACGAGCGTCAGCAGGAACTGCGTCGCCTGCCTCCAAAAGTACGACATCACCTGGGACAAGTTCCTCACTTTTAACAATATGAATCGTACCGTCTCTCAGCACCTTTGAGGTGGCAGCAGTCATTTCCTGCAATGCGGCAATTGCTTTTTCCGCCTTACTTTCCTGATACACGCCAAGCACTGCATTGATGATGACAACGATCAAAATGATAAACACATCGGCAAATGACTCATTTGCATATGCTGCTGTCACACCCGAAACAGCTGCAGCTGCCAACAGAATAATAATCATCGGATCGGCAAGCTCTTTTAAAAACCGAACGATGAGCGGTGTCTTTTTCGCTTCAGCCAACTTATTTTTTCCGACTTTTAAGAGTCGTTCTTCTGCGGCTTGCGCTGAAAGACCGTCTTCTTTGGTCTGCTGCTCAAGAAGCACCTCATCGGTACTTTTTAGATAATCGTTCATGGTTTCTCTCCTTTCTTTTTTCACAAGGAAAAATAAAAGACCCATGCAAAGCAGTTTTTGCCCTGCATGAGTCTCGCTTTTTAAGACAAACCAGGCAAAAGTGCCATGTATGTTGATTTGTCACACAATCACTTGTGAAAACTACTCCCTCATGAACTTGTTATGTGATTGATTTCATTGTACCCGTTTTTTTCCTATTCGTCAATCAAAACAAAAAACATTTACATTCCGTTCACGTCTTTTAATCAACAAGAATCATATCTTCAAAAAATTCCGGACGATGAAAATCAGGATCTTCCCAAATAATTTTTGTAAAGCTTCCATAGTGCGGAATTTCCGTGTCATCGCCGCATTTATAGAAATTGCCGCGAATGAGTGATCCTTCTTCAAAATGTACGTCACCATATACACCTTGTATTAAAGAAAGCGGAATCAATAATTCGTATCCCCAGCAATTATCCTCCTTGAACGGAACAGCTGTTGGATGTACAAGACCCATTTCTTCAATTGTACGGCGGTCATAACGATTTTCACCATAGCAGCAAAGCAATGCGCCGTTTGCGTTTGCTTCAAAATTGATATAGCCGCTATGCTCTTTTTGCGGTGCAAAATTCGCAAAAAATTCAAGACAACTGTCGCGACATACACCCTCATTTTTTCCAGTAAATGTTGCACGAGGACGGAATTCTTCACTCCAGATCTTTAATAAAAAACCCTCGTCTTTTAAATAACACAGGATGGCTTTGGATACCGGCTGATATGCGCCGCCCCAGTTATACACAGAAATATCGGCAAGAACGCCATTTGTGATTTCTTCTCGTTTTTGAATCATTTTAATCTCATACATGAGCCGATCCCTCCTTTTGGTATTATGACACACGAATAAACTTTGTGCAAGAGAAAAAACAGCGAAACCAAAAGGTTTCGCTGTTTTTGATAGAAAATCAATGTCTATTATTCTTCTGTTTCGTCGTCCAATGCAGGTTCGTCCGATTGAAGCGATTCTTCGAGTGCTGCAATCTCTGCTGCATCAGCTTCTTCTTCGCCATTTGACTGCTCAACCTGCTCTGTTTCCTCAGAATCATCGTGCTCAGCACGAGCAAAGGTAACGACTTTACTACCCTCAGAAAGCCGCATGACGCGCACACCTGACGCATACCGCGACATCAGGTTTACATCGCTGACACGAATACGAATAATGACGCCATCATCAGCAATCAAAATCAAATCTTCATTTTCATCAACGACACGTACACCGGCAACTTCACCTTTGGTGTCGATCTGCTTATAGTTAATCTTACCATAACCGCCGCGTGCTTGTAACCGATATTCTTCTGGATCGGTACGACGTCCTTGGCCAAGCGTTGTAATCGTCATAACAGACGCGCCTTCACGCAGTCGTGCCATGCTGACGACTGTATCGTCGCCGCGCAGATGGATACCACGTACGCCGCGTGCAGTACGAGAAAGCGGGCGAATTTGCTGTTCATCCAGACGAATACACATTCCCTTGCGAGTTGCCAGCAGAAGCTCACTTACACCGTCGGTTAAACGAGCGGATGCAAGTTCATCCCCCTCATTCAATGTAATAGCAATCAGGCCGTTTTTGCGCACGTTTTTGTATGCATCCAGCTTTGTACGCTTAATAAGACCGTTCTTTGTCGCCATTACAAGGAAATGATCCTCGTCAAACTGCTTAACTTTGATCATGTAGGCAATCTTTTCATCCGCTTCAAGCGGCAAAAGATTCACGACATTAACACCACGTGACGTCCGGCTGCCCTCAGGAATTTCATAGCATTTCAGTTTATACATTTTACCGAGATTTGTGATAAACAACACATTCTCATGGGTAGATGAGATAAACAGTTCTTCGACAAAATCTTCCTCACGATGCTTTAAGCCTGCGACACCGCGGCCACCACGTTTTTGCAGCTTATACGTATCAACCGGCTGACGTTTGATATAGCCAAAGTGGGTGAGGGTGACGACACAGTCCTCTTCAGGAATCAAATCTTCGATATCAACTTCACCGCTTATTTGCTGAATCTCTGTCCGACGATCATCACCAAATTTATCACGGATCGCTGTAATCTCTTTTTTCAAAATGCCAAGAATCAACTGTTCATCGCCCAAAACTTCAAGAAGATGCGCGATTTTCGCTTTCAAAGCAGCAAGCTCATCCTCAATTTTTTGACGCTCTAAGCCAGACAGACGGCCAAGCTGCATCTGTACAATTGCAGTTGCCTGAATTTCTGAAAGACCGAACCGTTCCATCAAATTGAGTTTTGCCTGCGGTTGATCTTTTGACGAACGGATAATTGAAATAACCTCGTCAATAAAATCAAGTGCAATTTTTAGGCCTTCCAAAATGTGCTCGCGTTCCCGTGCCTTTTTTAATTCAAATTCAGTACGGCGGCGAATGACTTGCTCCTGAAATACGATATAATGATGCAGACACTCTTTTAACGTAAGCACTTTTGGCTGTCCATCCACAAGTGCAAGCATAATAACGCCAACGGTTTCCTGCATCTGTGTATAGCTGTAAAGCTGATTTAAAACAACCTGCGGATTTGCGTCACGCTTTAGTTCAATAACAAAATGCATGCCATTGCGGTCAGATTCATCACGTAAATCAGAAATTCCTTCTATCCGCTTGTTTTTCACATGTTCTGCAATACTTTCTATCAGACGTGCTTTGTTGACCATATAAGGCAGCTCTGTTACAACGATGCGGAATCGGCCAGGCTTAAATTCTTGAATCTCCGCACGTGAACGGAGTGTAATTTTGCCGCGTCCTGTTGCATATGCTGCACGAATGCCTGAAAGACCCATAATAATACCGGCGGTAGGGAAGTCTGGCCCTTTAATGCACTCCATCAGTTCGGGCAATGTCACATCCGGATTATCAATCATCAGATTGATACCGTCAATGACTTCCCGAAGGTTATGCGGCGGGATATTTGTTGCCATGCCGACCGCAATACCTGTTGAACCGTTTACAAGTAAGTTTGGAAACCGTGACGGCAGTGTGACCGGTTCTTTTAAACGATCATCATAGTTCGATGTAAAATCAATCGTATCTTTATCGATATCCGTGAGCATTTCAAGTGAAATTTTGCTCATACGTGCCTCAGTATAACGATATGCAGCCGCAGGATCGCCGTCAACCGAACCAAAGTTACCATGACCATCCACAAGCGGATACCGCAGCGAAAAATCCTGCGCCAAACGAACAAGTGCATCATAAACCGACGCGTCACCGTGCGGATGATATCGACCAAGTACGGCACCAACTGTATCTGCACATTTACGATACGCTTTATCAGGCGTTAATCCGTTTTCATACATCGTATATAAAATACGTCGATGTACCGGTTTTAAGCCGTCACGCACATCCGGAAGTGCACGCGATACAATGACTGACATGGAGTAGTCAAGAAATGACTTACGCATTTCTTTTTCGATATCGCGCCTAATAATCCGACCTTCTTCTCTAATTTCCAATGTATTTTCACCTCTGTCGTCTTACAGACAGGAACACATATTTCCTGTCAACGATTACTCTTTCACTAAATATTTTTCTTCACCGATGCCTGGTTTTAAAAGATCACGCACTGCATCGGTCTGATCTCCGGTACAACGTTTTGGCACAACGAACAAACGCTCTTTTCCGGCACACAGCAAGAAAAGCGTTCCAGTTTCGATGACTTTTGTGATCTCTTTTCCATAGTGTAAAATAAACGATCCGTTTTCCTCACGAATACGCACACCGGTATCATAAATCTCCATTGAAAATTCCATGACCGGATTTTGATCAATTGATTTTGCTGTTTTACTTACATGCACAAGCGGTAAATACCAAAGGAGTGCAATGAGTGAAACACACATCACACAGATAAACGCAGTAAATCCATTGATTCCGCCCTGTGTTGCCATTCCAATCATATACACACCGAAAATTGCCGCCAGAATGAGTGTATAAATAATATTTTTCTTATAAACGGTTTCTTTCTGAAACAGTTTCAATCCTTGGCGCACTTCATCACCTGTAAAGGTGTAATCTACTTTGATTCCTGTTTTTTCAGAAAACTCATCTGCTTCATCTTCCGAGTATTCTGATTCCATGTCATACGCATCGCTCGTCACACTGCCATGTGAAACAGGGGAGACGGATTCTTCTGTTTCCGTTTGCTGTTGTACTTCGAGTTCATCCGTTTCCTGCTCTGTTTTCTCAATTTTATTCGATTCCATCGTATTCTCCTTTTGGCTTAAATGTCAAGGTTACTTACATATTTTGCGTTTGTTTCGATAAATTCACGGCGTGGCTGCACTTTATCACCCATCAAAATGGTGAAAATTTCATCTGCACGTTGTGCATCCTCCAGTGTGACTTTAATCATAATACGGTTTTCCTGATTCATGGTTGTCTCCCAAAGCTGCTCGGGATCCATCTCACCAAGACCTTTATAGCGCTGAATATCAACTTTTGCGCCGTTTTCACCCGCAAGTTCTGCGATATAGCGGTCCCGCTCTAAATCGTCATATGCATAGCGCACTTGTTTATTCCGTGACAGCTTGTAAAGCGGAGGCTGCGCAATAAAGATATGTCCTTCCTCGACAAGCGGACGCATAAAGCGGAAGAAGAACGTTAAGAGCAATGTACGGATATGCGAGCCATCGACATCGGCATCGGCCATAATGACGACTTTACCGTACCGCAGCTTTGTAATATCAAAGTCAGCACCGATACCTGTGCCAAGCGCTGTCACAACCGGCATCAGTTTTTCATTTCCATACACTTTATCAATCCGTGCTTTTTCAACGTTCAGCATTTTACCCCAAAGCGGTAAAATCGCCTGATGACGACGATCACGTCCTAATTTTGCACTGCCGCCTGCGGAATCACCCTCGACGATATACAATTCGGTGACAGCAGGATCGCGATCCTGACAATCAGCGAGTTTACCCGGCAGAGAAGCCGTTTCGAGTGCTGTTTTACGGCGAGTAAAATCACGCGCTTTGCGTGCTGCCTCGCGTGCACGCTGTGCGGTAACAGCTTTGTCAAAAATAGCACGTGCTACCGCCGGATTTTCTTCAAAATATGTCATCAGCTTCTCGGACACAAGTCCCTCAACGAGCGGACGTGCTTCCACATTGCCAAGTTTCGTTTTCGTCTGGCCCTCAAACTCACATTCGGTCAGTTTAATGCTGATAATCGCAGTCAGACCCTCGCGGACATCCTCACCGCTTAAGTTCTTGTCACTGTCTTTTAAGAGATTATATTTTCTGCCGTAATCATTGAACACGCGGGTGAGTGCATTTTTAAAGCCGGTTTCATGGAAACCGCCCTCAACGGTGTGGATGTTGTTTGCAAATGACAGAATCAGCTCGTTATAGCTGTCGTTATACTGCATCGCGATTTCAACGATCGAATCGTTTTCCTCTTTTTTGAGGTAAATCACATCTTCATGGAGCACTTCGACCTGTTTTCTCTGGTGAATATGCGTCACAAAGCTTTTGATACCGCCCTCATAGTGGAGCACTTCTTCGATCGGCTCCTCGCGGTTACGCAGGTCTTTCATGACAATGCGGATGCCTGCGTTCAAAAACGCCTGCTCGCGCATTCTTGTAAGCAGTGTTTCGTAATCGTAGTTTGTATCTTCAAAAATCTGCGGATCGGCTTTAAACACGACCTCGGTACCGGTACGTGTTGTCTGGCCGATAACCTCCATCGGTTTATCATAATGGCCGCGGCAGAATTTCTGATAGTGAATGTCCTTGCCGTCATAGACGGTCAGTTCGAGCCATTCACTCAGTGCGTTTACAACCGACGCACCGACGCCGTGCAGACCGCCCGACATCTTATATCCGCCGCCGCCGAATTTGCCGCCTGCGTGCAGAATCGTATAGACGACGGTTGCCGCCGAGATGCCCTCTTTCGGGTGAATGCCCGTCGGAATGCCGCGTCCATTGTCGACGACACGGATGACATTCTGCGGCAGAATCTCCACATCAATGCGGTCGCAGTAGCCGGCTAATGCCTCGTCGATTGCGTTGTCCACGATCTCGTATACCAGGTGATGCAGTCCCTTCGGACCGGTCGAACCAATATACATGCCCGGGCGCTTTCTGACGGCTTCAAGCCCCTCCAGTACCTGAATTTCCTCCGCACCGTAATGCGGTTCCTGATTCGGATTATATTCCACTTGGTTTTCCCTCCGTTTCCGCCTGCAAAGCGGACTGTGTGTATCAAAACGAATGTGCCGGTCAGCGCAGTCCGGCGCGTTTTTTGAGTGTTGCAGTTGAAATCTGCGAGATATAGACGATGCATTCGCTGTTCTGCATCGTTACGATAAACGATTTCGGCATTTCATAGGACACCGTCACGACGCGGTGTTCGTGGGTGGCTTTCGCCAAAAAATCCTTCGTATGTTTTGAAAGCGTTGCTTTTTCGAGATCAAAAATCCCGACAATATCTGAAAACCGCACGACGACTTCCTGTCCCAAATGCAGATACACCGTTTTATTCCTCCGTTTTTTGTGTGAGTGCGCCGTCTTTCATGAAAAAGACCGTCCCGCCGAACCGTTCTTCGACGCTTGCTTCGTCACAGCAGGTGATGAACACCTGCAAATCACGCACATGATGTAAAATATAGTGCTGTCTTGACGGGTCAAGCTCGCTCATGACGTCGTCGAGCAAGAGCACCGGCGATTCACCGACCGCTTTTTTTAAAAGCTTTGCTTCTGCAAGCTTTAGTGCGATGACACAGCTTCGCTGCTGTCCCTGCGAGCCGTAAAGCCGTGCAGAGCGCTCTGACAGCGTAAACGACAAATCGTCGCGGTGAGGGCCCACCGATGTAAAGCCCTGCTTGCGGTCGGTTACAAACGATTCCTCGAGTACTTTTTGATACGCTTCAATATGGCGTTCCTCATACGACGTCACGTCCTCGGGATGTGCAAACACGGTCGAATCGTACGACACGGCAAACGGCTCCTTTTGACCCGATAGCCCGTCATACACCTGTGCGGCAATCCGACTAAGCTTCGTTATATAATCGTTTCTGTAACTCGTCAAAATCGTCCCGATTTTAGAAATCTGCTCATCCCACACCGAAAGATAGGTGCGGAGAATGTCATCGCCGTACGGCTGTTTTAACAGTGCGTTTCGCTGGTCAATCAGTTTTTCATAACGGGATAAATACGCGCCGTACTGCGGACGAATCTGCGAGATGGCAATGTCTAAAAAGCGGCGGCGGTAAACCGGGCCTTCCTGCACAAGCGACAAATGCGCCGGCGAAAACACCACGGCATAAAAATGACCGCAAAACTCCGACGCGGAAGAAAGGGGCACACCGTTTAGCCGCATTTCCTTTTTTTCGCCGATCGAAATGAACGCATCCTGTTTTCTCGCACTGTCCTCAAACTGAATCGAAACGGACGCTGTTTTTTTGTCAAAGGCGATCATCTGCGACGGTTTTGACCCGCGGAACGACGCATTGCCTGTAAACATCCAGATCGCTTCGATGAGGTTTGTTTTGCCCTGTGCATTTTCGCCGCAGATCACATTGACGCCGTCGCCGAATGACAATTCACCCGATGAAAGGTTGCGAAATCCGTTCGCCGAAAGATTTGTAAGCTTCAAGCAGTTCCCTCCAGCGTCTCACTGTTTATTCTGCGGCGCCTACTGTGAATGTTTCGCCCGCAAACGTTACTGTGTCGCCGGGGATAAGCTTTTTGCCGCGCATGGTGCAGACTTCGCCGTTTACCTTGACTTCGCCTGCAGCAATGCGGAACTTTGATTCACCGCCGGATGCGACACAGTTTGCAAATTTCAAAAATTGATCAAGCTTGATAAATGGGGTGTTGATCGAAATATGATTCATATCGATTCCTTTCATGAATTAAGCCGCACCGGCAGTACGAGATACAAGAAGCTGTCGTCGTCGATCGGCTCGATTTTGATCGGGGAGATCGGACCGTTCATGCGCAGACAGATATTTTCACATTCGCATGCTTTGAGTGCATCTGCCATATAGCGGTTATTGAAGCCGATCACAACTTCCGGACCATCGCATGAAGCGTGCACCGAGTCGCTGATTTTACCAAGCGCTGTTTCACAGAACACCTTGATCTCACTGTCTATAAATGAGCAGCGGATATGGCTTTTTGCACGCTCGTTGATAATGATGGACGCACGGTTGATGCTGTCCAAAAATGCTTTTGTTTCGACCTGTACGGTGGTTAAACTCTCTTTTGGGATGGCGTTTTTATAGTTGATGAATTCGCCCTCCAACAGTCTCGAGATCACCTGATAGCCGCCGACAGAGAAGCAGATGTGTTTTTTCGACACATGAACGCCAACCTGATCGTCGTCATCATCGCCGGTGATTTTCGAGAGAAGCTTCACAATCTCCGACAGTGTTTTACCCGGAACGACGAATTTTAACTGATTCATCAGATTGATTTTTTCTTTGCGCATTGCCAGACGATAGCCGTCGACCGAAACGACATGCAAAATACCGTCGTTTAAATCAAACAGTGAACCGGTGTGAACCGGGTTTTGATCGTTTTGGGAGATGGCAAACAGCGTTTTGCTGATCATGCTTTTTAATAAGAATGCAGGCAGAGAGAATGACTGATCACCTTCAACTGCCGGCATATCCGGAAATTCTGCAGCATTTAAGCCGAGAATCGTAAATTCAACCTCGTTGCAGGAAATGACCGTCAAGAGTTTTTCATCACAAGTAATCGTGACCATACCGTTTGGCATTTTATTGACGATATTTGAAAGCAGCGATGCATTTAAAATGACAGCGCCGTCTTCCGATGATTGTACTTCGATGGTTTTCGAAATACCAAGTTCCAAGTTATAGCTTGTACAGGTAAGTTCCTGATTTTTACAGGAAATTAAAATACCCTCGAGCGCAATGAGCGTCGATTTCGAAGAAACAGCCGGAAGAACGTTGTTAATTGCTTCGCAGAGCAAAGCTTTTTCGCAAGTAAATTTCATCGAAAACATCCTTTTTTATTTGTTTCGTTTTTTGTCCGGAAAGAACACACGGATATTCGGTCCGATCATAATGATATTATCATATCAATAAATAATAAAATAAATAGTAGTAGTAATAGTAGGGGGTGTGGATTTCGGGGAAAAGGACGCAAACGCCCAATATACCTTGATTTGTCCGGATTTTTCCTTGTTTATCCCGCGTTTATTTTCCGTTTAACGATGTTTAAAAAAACGAGGGGAAAAAGCATTCCACAAAAAAACGGGTGGAAAACGAAAAATATGTTGAAAACTTCGTTGAAAATGTGGAAAACTCAAACGAGCGTTTTTTTCGCCGTTTTTTCTGTGGAAAACCCGGATGTTGAAACTTATTTATTTTTAATATTCTTGATGATATCATCAATGATGGCTTTTTGATGCGGTTCTTTTTCAATTTGCTGTTCCACCTGACGCAGTGCATACGAAATGGTGGAGTGATCGCGGCCGCCGAATTCGTTGCCGATGAGCTCTAAAGACATCTGCGTGACTTCTTTAATAATGTAGATGGCAACCTGGCGCGCATAGGAGATCTGTGCGGCGCGTTTTTTCGAGCGCAGGTCATCCGGTGTAATGGAATATGTCTTTGCGACCTCTTCGATGATGCGTTCGATTGTGACCGGCACTGGCTGATTGTCGTTTAAAATCTCCTTGATAACCGTCTGTGCGACATTGATGGACGGCGGCGAGCCGGTGAACAACTTGTACGCACGGATTTTTTTGACCGCACCTTCTAATTGACGGATGTTTGTCTTTAACCGGTTTGCGATATATTCGGTCACGTCCGGCGGAATTTCAATCTGTAAAAGATCTGCCTTGCGGTTGATAATGGCGATTCTCGTTTCAAAGTTTGGCGGGGAGATATCGGTTAAAAGTCCCGATTCAAACCGATTTTTCAAACGATCTTCGAGCGTTTTGATGTCTTTTGGCGGACGGTCGGAAACAAGGACAATCTGTTTGCCGACCTTATACAGCTCGTTGAACGTGTGGAAAAACTCCTCCTGTGTACTCTCTTTACCGGAGATGAACTGGATATCGTCGACTAGCAGGATGTCTGCTTTACGGTATTTGTTGTGGAACGCGTCGATGGTACGCGAAGAAATTGCCGCAATCAGCTCGTTTGTGAACGTTTCGCTGCTTACCGAGATGATATTGCGCTCCGGGTGATTTTTCTTGATCTCGTACGCAATTGCGGACAATAGGTGCGTTTTGCCGAGACCAGACGGACCGTAGATAAACAGCGGATTATACGAGCCAATCTGATTGTCGGTGGTAATCGCTTTGCACGCTGCATAGGCAAAGTTGTTCGATGGTCCGACAATAAAAGTGTCAAACGTGTATTCGTAATTACCGGAATTATCACCGGCTGCATCTTCCATGTGATCCATCCCGCTGTTTACTGGCAGAATATCAGGTGTTTTTTCAGGTTCAATAAAGGAAGCAGAAAGAGATTCTTGCGGTTCATCTTCCTTAATGTAACTGTTAATTTCATTTTCCGTGATAATCAGTACTTCAACAGGGAAGCCGAGCACTGCTTCAAATGCATCTTCAATTTTTGAAAGATACTGTTTGAGCAAAACATCGCGTTGAAACGGCGTTTTGATGTATAAAACAGCTTTGTTGCCTTCAAACTTCACCGGTTCAATCACATTGATCCACACGTTATAGGCGATGTCGGAAATCTGTTCCTTGATTTGCTCTTTCACAAGGTTTACGACTTCGTTAAACGATTCCATGAATGCCTTACTCCTTCTAAAAGAATAACGATACGCTGTCGGCATAAAAAGCCGGCTTTTTTTCCATGTGGAAAACAATTCCCCTTGAAAAACAGCCGGAATTTCAATCTTTTATATTGTTTTCAACAGTTCTCCCCAGGTTTTCAACAAGCAATTGGGTAAAACCCGGGGAAGTTGTTGAAAACCTGTGTAATGAATGCGGAAGCAGTGTTGAAATGAGACAGCGAACGGAAGTTTAATACGATTTTTATTATAGCGTAAATCGTGTTTCTTTTCAAGTTTTTCGCAAACAAAATTGAGTATATATATAATGTAACTCTTTTTTTGTTTAAGACACTTTGAAAGTAAGGCGGATAGGGCGATATTACGGTAAAAAATATGCGTTTTTGCTTGACAAATAAAAAAAAGATCAGTATAATACTAACTTGCAGGGTTTTGCCCTGAGATTTATGCGTTTAAGCCATGCCGTTTTGGCAGGTCTTAATCATAACAAAACCTGTTTTTATGGTTTTGTTTATAAACCATCACCATGAAATTAAAAAGGGGGTTTACTCGATGAAAAGAACCTATCAGCCGAAAAAATTACAGCGCAAAAAAGTACACGGCTTTATGAAAAGAATGGCTGACAAAAACGGCAGAAAAGTATTGGCTCGCCGCCGTGCAAAGGGCAGAAAAAGACTGACCCATTAAGTTTTTTGAAATGAACCACAGGATGTTTGGCGTTGTGGGAATGCGTTTTTATGAAAACTTAAAAATGACAGACCACTATTTTGATTGAAATGGTGGTCTTTATTTTTAAAAAAAGGTGCGTTTTATCATGCAGAAAGTAATTACGCTGAAATTGAATAAAGAATTTAAACGAGCTTATTTTCAAGGAAAATATAAGGCGCATCCGCTTTTAGTAACCTATCGTGTGAAAAATCGTTCGAAGACATCAAGAATTGGTATTACAACGTCAAAAAAAATTGGATGTGCGGTAAAAAGAAATCGTTCTCGCCGTGTGATTATGGCAGCTTATCGTATGCTGTTAAAAGAGGATCCTGCATTTTTTTCTTCGTTTGATTATGTATTTGTTGCGCGGCCTCAAACTCCTGATGCAACCTCCATTGAGGTCATGCGTATTATGAAAAAACATGTGCAGGTATTAAATCGCGGATGAAGACTGTTTTTTTGTTATTGATTCGTGCCTATCAAAAGTTTATTTCACCATTATTTTTGCCGAAATGTCGATTTTATCCGACTTGTTCGGCGTATGCATATGAAGCGGTAAAAAAATTTGGTGCGTTTAAGGGCGGATACTTGGCAATTCGTCGGATTTTTAGGTGTCATCCGTTTTCAAAAGGCGGTATTGATCCGGTGCCGGAAACGTTTTCTTTTTTTAAACCGAAACAAAAATGAATGCCGTTGATTGGCGTATGGAGGAATAGTATGAACATTCTGAGTATTTTAGGCGTACCGTTCGGTTATGTCATGTCGTTTATTTATAATATTGTACATGACTATGGATGGGCGCTTATTCTGTTTGTTTTGCTTACAAGAATTCTGCAATTCCCGCTTGGTATTAAGCAGCAGAAGAGTACAGCACGTATGGCAGCGTTTAAACCAAAATTAGATCACATTAAAAAGCAATTTGCAAAAGATAAACAGCGCTTGAATCAGGAAACGATGAAACTGTATGAAGAAGAGGGCATCAATCCTGCTGGTGGCTGTCTGCCGATGCTTATTACAATGATTTTGCTGTTTGGTATCATTGATGTCATCTATAACCCGCTGCTTCACATTCTCCATATTGACCAAACATTGGTGCAAAGTGCAGTTGAGGTGCTTGGTAATACTGCAGGCGGTGCGCCACAGCTTACGATTATCAATCAAATTCAGTCGGGTGGCCAATATGCTCAGGAGCTTGCCAATATTTTTGGTGCAGATATTGTTTCCCAGATTCAATCATTCAACATGAATTTTTTAGGACTCAATTTAGGTGCCATCCCGCAGCAAAATTTATGGAGTCCCGTTATCATTATCCCGATTCTTTCATTTGGAACCCAGATTATTTCTACGCTGATTATGATGAAAACACAGAAACAGAACGGCATGGAAATGATGGGTGGTATGAAATGGACCATGTTGTTGATGCCGCTTTTATCGCTTTGGTTTGCGATTACATTGCCGGCAGGCGTTGGTCTTTACTGGACTGTTTCGAACGTTTTAATGATTGCACAAACACTTTTGCTGCAAAAAATGTATTCTCCAGAAAAAGTCGCGGCAATGTCACAAAAGGATATTGAGAAAAATCGTGAAAAGATGCGCTTGAAACGCGAAAAAATGGATCAATTAACTACGCGTATGAACGAGAAAAAAGGAATTGATCCAAAGGCAGCACAGAACAAACAAACAAAACAATCATCACCTGAAGATCGTGATCAGATCAATAAACGGATTGCAGAAGCGCGTCGTCGTATGGCAGAAAAATATGGCGATGAATATAAAGAGGATTGACGAAAGGGGATCGTCGTTATGACAAAAGAAGTGATCGTTAAAGCGGCAACAATTGAAGAAGCGCTTTCACAAGGCGCTGCGCAGCTTGGTGTAGAAGAATCAGCATGTACGTATGAGATTTTAGAAGCACCGAAAAAGTTGTTTTCCTCTAAGTTAAAATATGCTGTTTTAAAAGTGACAACAGATGTTGTGGAAGTGAATAAACCGACAGAGTTTCAAATGACTGAATCGGTTGAAGAGCCGGCAGAGGCACTTGTTGGTGCAGAGGAAAAGAAAATTGCTGTTGCAAAAGAATATATTTCATCCATTTTGCATGCGATGGGAATTGAAAATGTAACACTGCATGTGGATACTTCTAAAGAAGGTGCAGTTATCACATTTGAAGGTGAAGGTATCGCAGTATTGATTGGCCATCATGGTGAAACACTTGATGCACTTCAATATCTTGTAGCGCTTGCATGTAATCGTGTAGACGGCGAATATTTCCGCATTACGCTTGATTGTGGTAATTATCGTGAAAAAAGAGAAGAAACACTGAAAGCATTGGCAGCACGTGTTGCAGCAAAAGTGAAACGCACAGGAAGAAGCCAGCTTTTAGAGCCAATGAATCCGTATGAGCGCCGCATTATTCACGCGGTTGTATCGGAGATTCCGGGCGTGTTCTCAAAATCAAAAGGTGAAGAACCGAACCGCCGTGTCGTGATTTTAAGCGAAACGCCGAAACCGCGCAATAACAACAATCGCCGCGGCAGCCGTTCAAATGGCGGATATCAGAAAAAATCGTATCAGAATAAGCCGGAGCGCACAATGGAGGACATCTTGAAAGATGAATTCCGCAAAAAAGAAGAGAGCGCAGAGCTGTATTCGAAAATTGAACTGTAAGAAAAAAACAAGCCCCGTAAGGGTGTTTGCATGATTCTTGAGCGGGAGGATCGGGCGGCAGGCTCGGTCCTTTTGTTTTATGGAAAGAAAGGAGAACGTATCATGGCACAGACGATTGCGGCAGTATCAACAGCAGTGGCGCCGGCAGGCGTTTCAATGATCCGCATTTCGGGTGATGAAGCGCTTGAAGTAGCGGCGCGCGTGTTTATTCCGGCGGGAAAGAAAACGCTGTTTGACTGCAAGGGTTATGAGGCGCTGTTTGGTACGATACAGAAAGATGGTGCGGTGATCGACCAGGCGGTAGCACTTGTGTTTTTGGCGCCGCACAGCTATACAGGAGAAACGGTCGTGGAGATTTCATGTCACGGCGGCATTTATGTAACAAGAGCGGTACTTCGTGCTGTGCTCGAAAGCGGTGCACGTCTTGCAGAGCCGGGTGAATTTACAAAGCGCGCTTTTTTAAACGGAAAATTAAGTCTCACCCAGGCAGAGGCGGTCATCGATTTGATCGAAGCAAAAACCCGCGATGCGTCGAAGGCGGCAACGAGTCAGCTTTCTGGCGTGCTCGGCAAAAAAATCAACAGTGTCAAGGATCAGTTGTTGAAACTTGCAGCGCATCTGTCGGCATGGGTCGACTATCCTGAGGATGAAATTCCCGAAGTGGATGAGAATGAAA
Source organism: uncultured Clostridia bacterium (assembly GCA_944386285.1). GTDB lineage: Bacteria > Bacillota > Clostridia > Oscillospirales > Ruminococcaceae > Paludihabitans. Next base: position 17,657 of record CALXAM010000052.1, read on the forward strand.
TCGTCGAAACGGCACAGACGTGTTATGATGAAATCTGTGCACTGCTTGATACGTATGATGCGGGACGGCTCATCCGCGAGGGCATTGATACTGTCATTGTCGGCAAACCGAATGTCGGCAAATCAACGCTCATGAATACACTTGCGCGTTATGAGCGCAGTATCGTGACTGATATTGCCGGTACGACGCGTGACGTAGTGGAGGAGTCGGTACGGCTCGGTGATTTGCTTTTACGTCTGTCAGATACAGCAGGCATTCGCGAGACGGATGATCGTGTGGAGCAGATCGGTGTTTCGATTGCAAAACAGCGGCTTGCGGAAGCGTCGCTTGTGCTGGCGGTGTTTGACGGCTCATCGGATTGGAGCGAGGAGGACGAGGAGCTGATTCTCATGACAGCAGACCGCCCGACTGTTGCGATCGTCAATAAAAACGACCTGCCTTCGAAAACAAACATGGAAAAGATTCAACAATCGTTTGATTCGATTGTTGAAATCTCGGCGCGTGAGGAATCAGCGGCTACAAGCCTTGAGAAAGCGATTCGTAAAAAGCTTTCGATGGAACAAATCGATCCGACAGCGCCGATGCTTGCAAATGAGCGCCAGAGAAGCTGTGCGATTGCGGCAAAAGAATCGCTTGCAGGTGTGCTTGCGGCAGTGCGCGACGGCATGACGTTTGATGCAGTGACTGTACTGGTTGAAGAAGCTATCGAAGCGATTCTGACGCTCTCAGGTGAACGTGTGACCGAAGCAGTTGTCGATCAGGTCTTTTCGAATTTCTGTGTGGGAAAGTGAGGAAACGTTATGTCATATCCAATGGGAACGTATGATATCGCGGTGATCGGTGCAGGACATGCCGGCGTAGAAGCGGCGCTTGCAGCATCACGGCTTGGACTGCGTACCATTTTGTTTACATTGACGCTCGATGCGGTGGCAAATATGCCGTGTAATCCGTCGATCGGCGGTACGGCAAAAGGACACTTAGTGCGTGAAATTGACGCACTTGGCGGTGAGATGGGAAAAGCGGCTGATGCGACATTTTTAATGAGCCGCATGCTTAACCGCGGAAAAGGTCCAGCTGTACACAGCTTGCGTGTGCAGAGCGATCGGCGGGCGTATCACGTCTATATGAAGAAAAAAATTGAACAACAGGAAAATTTATGGTTAAAACAAGATGAAATCACTGCCGTTCACGTGGATGACACCCATCATGTCTGCGCTGTGGAAACGAAGTTGGGTGCCGTTTATGAAGTGAAAGCGGCGATTGTTTGCAGCGGAACATATCAGCGAGCGATGATTCATGTAGGCGAAGTATCGTATGCGAGCGGCCCCGATGCTGTCGCACCGAGTATCGGTCTTACTGATTGTCTGCGAGAACTCGGCATTACGATTCGGCGGTTTAAAACGGGAACACCGTGTCGTATCAATCGCAGAAGCATTGATTTTTCAAAACTGGAGGTGCAGGAGGGCGACGATCCGGTCGTTCCGTTTTCGTTTGAAACAAAACAACCGCTTCACAATCAGGTCGTCTGCCATATGGGCTATACGAATGCGCGAACGCACGAGGTGATCCGGCAGAATCTGCATCGGTCACCGATTTACAGCGGACGGATCTCCGGCATTGGCCCGCGGTATTGCCCAAGCTTTGAGGATAAAGTCGTCCGCTTTTCAGAAAAGCCGCGCCATCAGCTGTTTGTTGAGCCAATGGGACTTGATACTGATGAGATGTATATGCAGGGCATGTCATCCTCACTGCCGGAGGATGTGCAGCTTGCGTTCATTCGCACGATTGCAGGATTTGAACATGCGGAAATTATGCGTAATGCCTATGCCATCGAGTACGACTGCTGTGATCCGTTGGAATTATTGCCCACACTTGAATTTAAGGCTGTGAAAGGCTTGTATGGCGCCGGACAGTTCAACGGCACCTCCGGCTATGAGGAAGCGGCGGCACAGGGACTGATTGCCGGTATCAATGCTGCTCGTACGATTCAGGGAAAAGAACCGGTAGTGCTTGACCGTGCAAGTTCGTACATTGGAACACTGATTGACGATTTAACAGTGAAAGGTTGTTCTGATCCGTATCGCATGATGACATCGCGCAGTGAGTACCGTTTGATTCTGCGGCAGGATAATGCTGACAAGAGGCTCACACCGCTCGGGTATGAGATCGGACTCATTAGCAAAGAACGGTATGAAGCGTTTGAAGAGAAAGTGCGGCAGATTGATGCAGAAATTGCGCGTGTGGAAAAGCAGACGATTTCGCCGAGTGACGCTCTTAATGCAATGCTTGTTTCACGTGAAACATCACCTGTGTCGACCGGTGTGCGTGCAGCGGATCTAATTCGCCGGCCGCAGCTTTCGTATAAGGATGTAATGCAGTTCGATCTCAATGCACCAGAGTTGCCAGCCGAAGTATGTGAGCAGGTTGAAATTGAGCTAAAATATGCAGGCTACATTCAAAAGCAGCTTTCTCAGGTAAATGAAATGCGGAAGCTGGAAGCACGAAAACTGCCACAGGATGTGGATTACAATACGCTGATCGGATTGAGCCTGGAGGCACGAGAGAAGCTTCAGAAGGTGAAACCACTCAATATTGGACAGGCATCTCGAATTTCGGGTGTTAGTCCGGCGGATATTTCAGTACTTTTAGTATGGCTACAGCAGAGAGGAGGACATCAGAAATGATCGATCAGAATAAATTGATTGCGTTGTTTGGTGAAGCGAATATTTCGGTGACACCGGAACAGGCGTCGCAGTTTGATGCATATGCGCAGATTTTGGTGGAATGGAATGAAAAAATGAATCTGACAGCGATCACTGCGCCGGATGAAATCATCGTGAAGCATTTTCTCGACAGTGCTTTGCTTCTTTCTCATGCGGCAGTTGCGGATCATGCATCGATGATCGATGTAGGCACCGGCGCGGGATTTCCGTCCGTTCCGTGTGCAATTCTGCGACCGGATGTCAAACTGACACTGCTTGATAGCCTTAATAAACGTATTATGTTTTTAAGTCACTTAACGGCTTCCATCGGTGTGAAGGCAGATTGTATCCATGCACGCGCGGAGGAGGGTGGCAGACAGAAAGAACTGCGGGAGCAGTTTGATGTAGCGACTGCACGCGCTGTTGCGCATTTGCGGGAACTGAGTGAATATTGTTTACCGTTTGTAAAAGTTGGCGGTATGTTTTTCGCACTCAAAGGTCCGGAGATGGAACAGGAATTGATCGAAGCAAAAACAGCAATTCGTTTGCTCGGCGGAAAAATCAAAGAGGTGAAGTCGTATACATTGCCGGATGGCAGCGGCAGAACGCTTGTGATGATTGAAAAAATATCGCAAACACCGACAAAATACCCCCGTCCCAGTGCAAAAATCAAAAAGCAACCGCTTGTTTGACAGCATATTTGTCGGAAAAGCTCAGATCGTGTCAATAGAAAATACTGGAAATTAAAACACTTTTGTGTTATACTCTGCATTGTACAAAGGACAAGCAGGGTACACGGAGGTGTTTTTTTATGAAAGGAATTGGATTAAAAACAATCAATCGCGTGGTGTTAATTCCACCGGAACTAGTAGAACCAAACCCTGCCCAACCGCGTGTTGATTTTTCTGAGGAAGAATTGCATGCGCTTTCTGATAGTATTAAACAAAACGGATTACTTCAGCCGATTACTGTTCGACGAATTGCAGGTGGAAAATATCAGCTTATTTCAGGGGAGCGCCGGCTTCGTGCCAGCATACTCGCAGGACTTTCGACGATTCCAAGTATTATCATGGATACGTCAGATCGACAGGCAGCGATTTTCGCACTGATTGAAAATATTGAACGGCAAAATCTCAATTATTTTGAAGAAGCAGCTGCGATTAAAAATCTGATTACAGAATGGGGTGTATCCCAGCAAGAAGTAGGGGAACGCCTGGGAAAAGCACAACCCACCATCGCTAATAAAATCCGTTTGCTTCGATTTTCAGAGGAAGAACGCGCAGCACTGCTTACAAACCGGATTCCGGAGCGCCATGCGCGTGCGCTTATCTGTTTATCAGGTACACCGCAGTTTTTGCAGGCGGTCACTCGCATTGCCGAACATAATTTGTCAGCAGAAGAAGCTGAACATATGGCACGGTTACTTGAACAACAGATTGAACAGCCGAAAGTCCATCGAAAACGAAAAAAACCAATTATCAAAGATGTTCGTATCTTTTTGAATACAATCGACCGCGCGATTACCACTATGAGTGAAAGTGGTGTCGACGTGACGTATGAGCGGAACGACACCGATACGTGTATCGAATATGTCGTTCGGATTCCTATTTGATTTCGAGGAAACTCCTTGAAATAAAAAACTACCCATTCCCCAAACCGGCAAAATGCGTCCAGGTTTTTCTGGACGCATTTTGTTTTTGTTTCACATGAAACATTTTTCGATTGTTTCATGTGAAACATCTTTTCATTCAAAACGAAGTGTGGTATACTGAAAAAAAGAACAAATAAAGGAGGAGAACCATGGGAAAAATTATTGCGGTAGCAAATCAGAAAGGCGGTGTCGGAAAAACCACATCGACTGTGAATTTGGCCGCATGTGTAGGGCAACTCAGAAAAAAAGTCCTATTGATTGATATTGATCCGCAGGGAAATGCCACAAGTGGTGTCGGAATCAATAAACGTGCCGTGGAAGCGTCTTCCTATGATTTGTTGATTGGCACGGCAAAGGCAGAAGACGTTATTTTAAAAACATCATTTAAAAATTTATCCGTTATCCCGTCAAATATTCAACTTGCAGGTGCAGAGATTGAACTTGTTGATATGGAAGACCGCGTGAATATGCTTAAAAAGGCGATTGCCGCGCAGAAAGAACAGTTTGATTATATTTTTATCGACTGCCCGCCGTCACTCGGACTCATTACATTAAATGCATTGACTGCGTGCGATACGCTGTTTATTCCGATTCAATGTGAATACTATGCACTTGAGGGTCTATCCCAGCTGATGGCAACCGTGCGTCAAGTCAAGCGTCTGTATAATCCAAATATTGATTTGGAAGGTGTATTGCTTACAATGTATGATGGGCGTCTGAATTTAACGGCACAGGTATTGTCCGAAGTTAAAAAATATTATGGGGAAAAGGTCTATAAGACAACGATTCCACGAAATGTGCGGCTGTCAGAAGCGCCAAGTTATGGACAGCCAGTCTTCTATTACGATAAATCTTCGTCAGGAACAAGAGCTTATATGGAGCTTGCAAATGAATTTATAAAGCGAAATAAGGAGGCGAGCAAATGGCAGTAAAAAAGGGCCTTGGAAAAGGATTGGATGCACTGTTTCTGGATAATGCAACAGATTCATCTGAAAACGGTGTGCAGACCATTTTGTTGAGTGAAATTACACCGAATCGCTCGCAGCCACGAAAAGTATTTGAAGATGAACCGCTTCAGGAACTTGCCGAATCAATTCGCGCACATGGACTGATTCAGCCACTTTTGGTGCGTCCACTACCAGAGGGCGGTTATCAGATCGTTGCAGGCGAGCGCCGTTATCGTGCAAGTCGGATGGCAGGACTACGGGAAGTACCGGTCATTATCCGTGAGCTGGACGATCAAAAAACGATGGAGCTTGCGCTGATTGAAAATCTGCAGCGGGAAAACTTAAATCCTATGGAGGAAGCCGCAGGTTATCAGGAGCTCATGGAAACATACGGTATGACACAGGCAGATGTAGCAAAAAGCGTTGGAAAATCGCGGTCTGCTGTTGCAAATACACTGCGCCTTTTGAATTTACCGCAAAAGGTCATGGACTATGTGAAAAACGGACAGCTTTCCTCTGGTCATGCACGTGCAATTTTGGCGTTCGAAGAGGAAGACCGCATGTGCAAAATTGCAGAAGAGGCAGTGCAGAAAGGTTTAAATGTTCGAGAAATCGAACGCATGAGCAAGAAGGCTGCATCTTCGGAGAAAAAGAACCATGTACCTGCACATCGGGACAGCTTTTTTGATGAAATGGAGATTGCACTGCGTGAGGAACTCCACCGTAGCATTAAAATTACAAGCGACGGAGAAAAAGGAACGCTTACGATTTCGTTTTACAGCAAAGAGGACCTTAGCGATATTGCTTCTCGGCTTGCTTTAATTAAACAGTAAAAACCATATTAAAAAAAGGAAGGTTATCAGTTATGCTGGATATTCGAATGATCCGCGAAAACCCGGAAAAAGTAAAACAAGGAATGAAAAAACGTTGTTTGGAACTCGATTCTGTGGTCGACAGCGTTTTGGAGATTGACGTCAAACGCCGTGAGCTCTCGACAAAGACTGATCAGATGAAGAGTGAGCAAAACAGTGCAAGTAAACAGATTCCGATGCTCAAAAAACAGGGACAGGACGTTTCTGAGATTTTGGCAAAAATGAAAACGTTGTCCGATGAAATTACTAAGAGTGCGGCAGAGGTTGCAAAACTCGAAGAACAGCAGAAAGAACTGCTCTTAAGCCTTGCAAATATGCCGGACGAGGATTTGAGAGAAGGCGGCAAAGAGAACAACGTACCGATTCGTACCTTCCTTGAAAAACCGAAATTTTTGTTTGAGCCCAAAAATCATGTTGAACTGTGTGAATCACTTGGTTTAATCGACTATGAGCGTGGCGCAAAACTTGCAGGTGCAGGCTCCTGGGTATACCGCGGATGGGGTGCACGACTTGAATGGGCGCTGTTAAACTTCTTTATTGAGGAACACATTGCAGACGGTTATGAGTTCATTCTGCCGCCGCATATGCTCAACTACGAGTGTGGATACACTGCCGGCCAGTTCCCGAAATTTGCCGATGAGGTGTATAAAATCGCGAACCCGACAAGTGAAGTTGCAAAATTCATGTTGCCGACCGCAGAAACAGCACTCGTAAACTTACACCGCGATGAAATTTTAAACCTTTCGGATCTGCCGCGTAAATATATCGCATATACACCGTGTTACCGCAGAGAAGCGGGCAGCTATCGTTCTGAAGAACGCGGCATGATTCGCGGTCACCAGTTCAATAAAGTTGAAATGGTGCAGTATACAACAGAAGACGGCTCAGATGCAGCATTTGAAGAGCTTGTCGGCAAAGCAGAGCGCCTTGTACAGGAACTGGGGCTTCATCATCAGGTATCGAAGCTTGCAGCAGGCGATGTATCTTTCTCGATGGCACGCACCTATGATATCGAAGTTTGGATTCCGAGCATGGGTATCTACAAGGAAGTCAGCTCTGCATCAAATGCACGTGATTATCAAGCACGGCGAGGCAATATGCGTTATCGTGGTGAAGATAAAAAACTGCATTTTGTTCATACGCTCAATGCATCTGGTCTTGCAACCAGCCGTTTGATTCCGGCAATCGTTGAGCAGTATCAGAACGAAGACGGCTCTGTCACCGTTCCGGAAGTGCTGCGCAAATATATGGGCATTGATCGTATTACAAAAGAATAATGAAAAAGCGTCTATGGAATGTTCCATAGACGCTTTTTTCAACAACAATACAATTTGATTGTGGAAAATTAGAGCTTTAACCTTGATAATCTCAATAAAGATCTTTTATGTTTGAAAAATATGCTGTTTATATTTTGGTGTCAAAAAAATTATTTACGAGAGATTGAAATGAATCATAACGTTCAAATGAACCAATGAAATTTTTTACGTCACCATTTTGAGAATACATTCCAATATATCCACGATAGCTTTCGTCTTCATGATTACAAGTGAGAATTAAAAAATCGCCATTTTCATAAGAGAGTTGGATACAAAGACCGTCCGGAGAATCAAAAGCATAGTATTCACTTAATATGGAAACTTCGGAAAGTTGTTCAATAAACTCGGAATGTTTTTCTTTGCTTAGCACCTCAACTATAGTGGAATTGGAAGATTCAAAAGGAACGAGTTTGGAAAAGTAATTCGGAATCCATGAAATAAATTGTTTTTGTTCTGGATTTTCATAATCAATCAGTGAAATCTCCACGAGATTTTCCTTTAAATCCAGTGTATCAAATTGGGATATCGCTGGATCGCATGAGGAAAAAAGAAAACAGCAAAAAATCATACTAAGGAATAAAGAAAATTTTTTCATAAAAAATACTTCCTTTTAAAAAATTAAGATGTAAACTGTTCTGAGATCTAGCGAAGAATATTTGATTTCTAAGGCGCGTTGACCATCCTATTTTCATTAGAAATAAAAAAGAGTCTGAACGCGAACTGCGTCCAGACTCAGTGTGGTGGTCGAGGCGACAGGATTCGAACCTGCGGCATCTTGGTCCCAAACCAAGCACTCTACCAAACTGAGCTACGCCTCGTCGATTTCCTATTATAGCTTCTTTTTTAAAAAATGTCAAGATGCCATAGCCATGTGAGGAGTCAAATGTTTTTAGTATGTATAAATTGAGTTAAATCGTGAGTAATACGAAGCGTAAACTTTCCACGTTTTCAACAATTCGAATGTTGAAAACGTGGAAAAAGGCGGTTTTATGCACTTTGTTTTCAACATGAGTGTTGAAAACAAAAAAAGTAGCCGCAAAAATACGCGCTTTTTCCTGTATAAATTACGATTTGTAATATTGTTTGCAATAAATTTTTTAAAATATGTATTGACATATTGAGCGCTTCTCGTTAATATGTATGGGAACCATTATTTTAATGAAACACAGGAGGTCTTGCAATGGGAAACACCATTAAAAACGTCTATATTGTTCATCATTCGCATACCGATATCGGCTATACCGATTTGCAGGAGCAGGTGGTTTATAACCATATCTATAATATCAAAAAGGCGATCCATATGATCGACGAAGGCTATAAACAAAATGCGGATATGCGTTTTTTCAAATGGAACTGCGAAACATATTATTGTGTCGAGCAGTTTTTAGCGCATGCGAACGAAGCGGAAAAAGAACTGTTCTTTGAGCTTGTCCGCCGCGGTAATATTGGCATTTCGGGCACTTATTTAAACTTTAACGACTTAGTGGATTGTGGTGCGCTTTCTCGTAAAACCAAACAGATGCAGGAATTATTCACTGCACACGGACTGCCGGTTAATGCGGCAATGAATGCTGACATCAATGGTATTTCGATGGGTGCACGTGATGTCCTAATCGAAAACGGCATTGAATTTCTGTTCACCAATATCCATACACACCATGGAATGTACCCACTTTATAAAAACCAGACGCCGTATTTCTGGGAAGCAGAAAACGGCAAACGCCTGCTTGTGTGGAGCGGTGAGCACTATAATCTCGGCAACGCACTCGGCATTGTCTATAACAAAAACACCTACTATATGACGAAGATGTATTTCGGTGATTCGGCTGAAACCGATCCGGTGGACATTCTGCATGAGAATCTTCAAAAGAGCATCAAAGAATACGAGGACGACGGCTATCCGTATCCGTTCTATATCACAAGTGTGTCCGGCGTATTCAGCGATAATGCACCGCCAAACCCGACAATTATTCCAATGATCAATGAATTCAACAAGCGGTACGGCGGGGAAGTTCGTTTACAGATGGTCACTGTTTCCGAACTGTATGATTTGATCCGCGACCAGCTCAAAGATGCACCGGTTTACCGCGGCGATCTAAACGACTGGTGGGCAAACGGCGTTGGCAGTACACCGTATTCATTAAAACACTATAAAGAGGCACAGCGCCTTGCACATATCTGTGACCGCCTCGAGGAAAAAACGGGCATTCACAATGATGCACTCGCAGACACCGCAGACGAAAATATGCTCCTCTATGCAGAGCACACTTGGGGTCACTCTTCAACGATTACAAACCCGTATGATACCATGGTGCAAAATCTCGATATCCGCAACACCAGCTATGCATCCAAAGCACACGAAGCAAGTGCAATGCGGAAAAACGAGCAGTGTCATGCACTTGGCGACAGCCACTATTATTACAACACCACCGGCACAGTCAAAGCAGTCAACCTTGCAAGAACGGCCGGCAAATTCCCGGTAGAGTTCTATGTGGAAACTGCAAAAATGAGCGGTATCCGCGTGACTGATCCGTCCACAGGCGCAGAAATTCCGGCACAGATGTCTGCGCATCCGCGCGGTGTACTCGTAAGCTTTGTTTCGTTCTTTGAAGCAGGCGAGGAGAAAATATTCCGTTATGAGGAAATTCCGGATCAGACAAAACCGGCAAGTACACGTGTTGCATTCGTCGGCGCAGAGCGGGTGCGTGATATCGAAAACAATCATGACACCGAATCGTATCTGCTGCCGTATCAGATTGAAAACGACTGGTTTAAACTGTCGTATCGCATCGGCGAGGGCTTCACTTCGTTCTATGATAAACAAAGCGGCAAAGAGCTGTTAAAAGACGGTATCAATACCTTCTTTACACCGCTTTACGAAAACACCGAAATCCGCACCGACGTTTATGAAGAACGCCGCCGCATCGGCAGAAACATCCGCGGCCTGCACGCGAAACTTTATCAGGCAGAGCTTACCGATGTCACAGTCACAGACTGCGGCCCGGTCTTTGTCACAGTGAAATTTACATTCTCGCTGCCGGGTACGGTACACACTGCGGTCATTGTAAAAATGTACCGTGAGCTGCCGCGCATCGACTTCAAACTCCAGATTGGAAAAACCATTTCGCATGATATCGAAAGTATGTTCCTGCCGCTATCTCTGAACACCCAGAATGTGTCGTATATCAAAAAAGGCGGCGTCATGATGCGCCCAGGTATCGACCAGCTGCCGGGTACTAATATGGAATATTACACCGCCGATCACGGTGTGGTGTTTGCGTCCGACGATGCAAGCTATCTCATAAGCACACTCGATACCGCATTGCTTTATCAGGGTGAGATGCGCCACCATCCGATTCACCTGTGCGACAACAAAGAAGAGAATAATGCACGTCCGCTGTACAGCTGGATCATGAATAATACCTGGGAGACCAACTTCAAAATGGATCTCTCCGGCTTTACAGAATACTGCTATGCGATCGAGCGTGTGAGCGGCGAAACACCGAACGCATCGCTTGACCGGTTGGAAGACCGCGATCTCGGCGTCGTGACTTTTATCACCGGCGAATAATTGATTTCGTAAATGACAAAAACTGCGCTGTCTGAATTCAGACAGCGCAGTTTTGTTATATTCTCGTTTATTTATCCGAATTGTATTGTTTTCTTTACGAAGCAATAAAACAAACAGGAGAACAGAAACGATTTAATACAAATAGCAATCAATATTCTTGTAGGTTATCAATTCCTAAACGTATAAAACGATTCAATTATTCCAAATCAGAATATTCGGCTGTATCCGTGCAGGCATATTGCGAAGCCTGTGTAAACAGCCGCTTTGGCATCGAGGCGGTGATGCGGATACCGCCTTCTTCAAAATCGGTGGAATCCACACGGCCAAGTTTTCGGATTTCTGAAAGAAGTGCGCCCTCCTGATACGGCAGCAAAAATGTGCCCGACTGCATCTCGGCAGACAATAGCTGTTCGATTTTTAACAGCAGATCGTCAAGGCCTTCTTTGGTGAGTGCTGAGGTGACTGCCGTGTGATCGTTTGTCCGCGGCCGGAGCGAAAGCGGCACACGGTCGCACTGATTGTAGACGGTGATCGTTGGAATATCGGTGCATCCAAGTTTGCAAAGCAGCTGCTCGGCAATTTCCTTTTGCTCTGCGACACGCGGGTTTGAAAGATTGCACACATGCAGAATCAGATCGGAGGAAGCCGCTTCCTCAAGTGTTGCGGAGAACGCTTCGATCAGTTCATGCGGCAGGCGGGAGAGTAGACCGACAGTATCGGTGAGGATTGCCTCTTTTCCGGAAGGGAGCAAAAGCCGGCGCGAAGTGGTGTCGAGCGTTACAAACAGCTGGTTTTCGGCATAGACGTTTGCGTCGGTCAGCGCGTTTAAGAGGGAGGATTTGCCGACGTTTGTATAACCGACGAGCGACACGACCGGCAGTTCACTTTTTTGGCGGCGTTTGCGTAAATCCCCGCGCCGGCGTTTTAACTCATCAAGCTGGCGGGTGAGCGATTCAATCCGGCGGCGGATGTGACGGCGGTCGCTTTCAAGTTTTGTTTCACCGGGACCGCGTGTGCCGATGCCGCCGCCCTGACGGGAGAGTGCTTGCCCCATGCCGATAAGCCTTGGCAGCCGGTATTTCTGCTGTGCGAGCTCGACTTGCAGCTTACCTTCGTTTGTCCGTGCGCGCTGTGCAAAAATATCGAGAATCAGCATCGTGCGGTCGATAACAGGGATGCCGGTTTCCGCTTCGATGTTGCGCATTTGTGCGCCGGTCAGTTCTGTGTCAAAGATGAGCAGGTTTACGTCGAGCCGTTCGGCAGCTTCCTTGACTTCTTTGAGTTTACCGATGCCTAAATACGTTGCCTGACGAATCGAGGGGAGCGGCTGAATGACCTGTGCTTTCACTTCGCCGCCTGCTGAGCGGACGAGTTCCGCGAGTTCTTCCATGGATTCTTCTACATCATATTCGCCCGTATCGACTGAGGCGAGCAAAACGCGTTGTGTTTCTTCTTCCAAAAGATGCATGTGTGCGTCATTCCTTTGCGAATCGGTTTGGCAGTATTATACCATATCTTTTAAAAAAGCGAAAGACACGCACCGGTGAGCAGGCACACGCCCGGTACGCCCAGCACAGCAGAAACCGCGCCGGTAAACAGGTTGGCGGTGAGCGGAAGTATTGTATTCGGCACGAGCGTGGTGCACAAAAACAGTGCACCGACGCCGGTACATGCCCAGCAGAGCACGCAAATCCTTGCACGTCGGTAATGCCGTAACAGCCACAAGAGCAGGATAAACAAAGCGGCCAAGGAAAACACGGTGATCCATTCAGAGGGCAGGATATTCCCCATAGATGAGCGCTCCTTTTTTGAAAAAAGATGCGAGGCGGGTTAAAACGCGGTGATGTGTTCGCGTTTTGCGCATTTGATGAGGTAGGAATACTGTCGTTTGCACGCTTCGATTTCAAAGACATACGCATCGATCCGATCGAAGTCGGTTTCCAAGTCGAAAGCCTGTTCGAGCGCGGCGAGTTTTTGTTTTGTTTCGCGGAGTGCGGCAATCAATTCTTCGGCACGCGTGGGCTGTTTGACAGACGAATGATTTAATGCGGATGTGCAAAGCTGTGCAAATTTTGATTGTGCTTTTAAAAGAATTCCTTCCATATGCGGTGCCTCCTTTTATCATATGTAAAAGGTTGGACCGTTTTTCCTGCACTTATACATAAAAAAGAGAATAAAAGAATGGATTGACAAATAAATATACGGCTGTTATAATAATAAGGCTTTCTTTTTTGAAATAAATTATTTGCGGATGTAGCTCATCTGGTAGAGCGCCACCTTGCCAAGGTGGAGGTAGCGAGTTCGAGCCTCGTCATCCGCTCCACCAGGCTAAGCCTGGACTTAATCCACCCCGTATCAAATGATACGGGGTGTTTGTTTTACTGTGAAGTTTTGGACGCGGGAAAATAAAGATCATTTTTGTATGAGTGCCCGTGCGCGAAGTCAATGTGCCTTAGGCGTCACCGCAGGTGGTGCGCTTTAAGCGCCGAATTGCCGTTTGACGTAACCGCCGCCGCTCACTGGCTTGCCAGATGTGCTGTAAATACGATGCTGTGCCGGATTTTTGATATTCGAGATCGTGTCGAATGTATATCCTGCTTCCAGCATGGTGGGAATGATTTCCCGAAGCGCCGCACACAAATTCTTATTGTCTTTAGAATCGTGCATTAAAATGACGGGTTCATTTAGTTTCATTGCCATTGGCAAAACGTTTTGTACAATCTGATTTTTGGATGGACGCGGATAGGTTGCGTCGCCTGCCGATACGTTCCAATCGTTGTGCACTGCACCCATTTGACTTGCTTCATATAAGATATCATTCATTACGGAAGGTGCTGCCCATTTTTTTGAGATGCTGCTTCCGCCCGGGAACCGGAACTGAAGCGTCGGCGTGGTGTTCTGGGTCACTTCCATGATCCAGTTTTGTGTTTTTGTAAAATCCTCAAAGAATGCTTCTTTTGACGAATAAATCTTTTTGTAATCGTGGCACGCACTGTGAATGGCGATTTCGTGGCCCTCATCAAATGCGCGTTTTGTGTAAGATGCGTATTTAGAACCCGATCCGGAGACTACATAAAATGTCGCTTTCACGCCAAATTCTTTTAATACGTCCAGTACTTGCGGTGTCATCGTCGTGGGTCCGTCGTCAAATGTTAGATAAACCGTATTGAGACCTTTTGGACTTTTCGGATAAGAAACTTCTTTTGATGGAGTTTCTGGCTCAGATGGTTTTGATACTTGTGGTTTTGAAGCAGGTTTTGACGATGTTGTTTTTGATGAAGAAGATTGAGAAGACTCTTTGGAGGACTCTTTTGAAGATTCTTTACTTGTTTCTTCTTTTGATGACTCTTGTTGTGTCTGTTCTGAAGAAATTTTAGAAGATTCACTTACTATTTGAGAATGATCAGAATCCTGTGATGCTAACTCTGTTCTATGCATTGTGGTACAGCCACTCAATATCATTGATACAATCAGGCAACTGCAAATAAATTGAATGAAGGAAAAACGTTTCAAAACAAACACCTACTTTCTTCTCTTAATTCTTATTATAGTCGACAAAAAACGACAGGCAAGAGGGAAAAGATATTTGTATTAAAACTGTAATAAATGTTTGCAGAATGTAATAATTTCCCGTGTTTTCGCAACAATATATTCAAATAAAAAATACTTTTCCGGCGGATAGCGGTTTGATTTGATCATGTAGTGATTCTTGTAGAATTTTATAAGGAAAGCTGCCGGTGCAGTGCCCTGTTAGATATTGCGTCGAATGAAACCGAGAAAGGGCTTTAGCTGTTTTGCGGCATAGTGATTCATCAAAAGAAAGGGGATTACGTGGATCTCCTAAATGGAATCCTCCTATAACAACATCAGGCGCTCGTCCGTATAGCTCACAGAAACGGGATAAAATATTAACGATACCGCGATGCGCACAACCGGTATATAAAAGTAACTTTCCATGTTCATTTACAACACCATATTGTTCATGTTCAAACGGATCAGGTTCATATCCATCATCCGTTTGAATGAGTAATTTTTGATTAGAAGTAGGGCAGAGAATGTTAGATTTTGCGCCAGAGAAAACAGAAAGATTTTCGGAAATAAACGTAATATTGTCGTCTGATATGATTCTAATTTGTGAATGGTTTAAAAGATGTTCGGGAAGACCGATAAAAGCGATTCCCGAAGTGCGGCGTGAATAATGTGGTTCAAAAGCTCCTTTATGAACGAAAATCGGCGCAGTTTGATTTTTATTTAAAAAAGTCAAAAGGCCGCCGCCGTGATCGTAGTGACCATGGGAAAGAACTGCATATGAAACAGTGGAAAGATTGATGTTGCACGAGGTTGCATTCTGTTCTATTTGGTTGGAAGCGCCCATATCAAATAAAATGCAATCAGAAGATGTCTGTACATGAATAGATAATCCATGTTCACTTAAGAATTTTGAAGAAACGGCGGTGTTTTCAGCAAGGACAGTGAGTTTCATTTCAAAGCCTCCCATATGATTTATCCTTATTACAGTATAAAAAAAGAGGAAAGTTGTTGCAAGTCGAAAAAAAATAAAAAAAGGGGTTGACTTTTTGATATGGACCATGCTATAATAATCAAGCACGAAACGTGCTGGTGTAGCTCAGTTGGTAGAGCAGCTGATTTGTAATCAGCAGGTCGGGGGTTCGAGTCCGTCCACCAGCTCCATTTTGTGTTTTATATATGGGAGATTTCCCGAGCGGCCAAAGGGGGCAGACTGTAAATCTGTTGCTTTTCAGCTTCGATGGTTCGAATCCATCATCTCCCACCATCTGGGGTAGACACTTTAGATGTCTACCCCATTTTTGTCAGTATTCATGCGGGTTTGCGGGCTTTTTCCCGTTTCAAAAAAGGATTGGTGTCCCATTACTGTCATCCCCGTTTTCAGAGATATCTGCGAAACTAAGCGGAGTTTTCACCTGATTTTTCAGGCTGAGAACTCCGCTTTTTTGCGTTTTGAGGACAATTCATCGCTGCGGAACAGGTAGAATTTCACAGCGGTTTACTGGATAGATGTTACAATCCGGAAACGGATCTGCTTTTTTCAGGGTTCCGGGTACATGGGGGTAGTATACCCTTTTGCAGGAACTTACGAAAATCTGCTCTTCTCCCCCCTCTCCACACCTCTCCCCCGTATCTCTTACCGGCTGGGAAAGAACAGATCCGCTTCCCATCAGCTTCTTCCCTTTCTCACAAAGAGTCCGGATGCCATCTTCTGTGCTCCGGGCTCTTTTTC
>CALXAM010000053.1 GCA_944386285.1 uncultured Clostridia bacterium
CAAAGACCTCCTCGATAGTTTTGGGTTAGGTTGGCAGACCTTTTCCTTTACTCTATCGGGGAGTTCTTTTTTTGTCCATAGCTATAAGCTCTTTATCCACTGGCACAGCCAGTGGTTGTTTAAGCAAATCAAAAGCAAAACGCCCCGTATAAACCGGGCGTTTTGCTTTTGCCGTATAAATATACCATCATCTTCCCATACTATTTTTAAAAATAAAAGGGAGATGGCCTGTTTTGAAAACGTCTGTTTACACCCGTCCGCCGTGGACGTTAAGCGAAGATGCCCCGCAGTATCCATGGCTTTCCGGGAATGCTTCGTGTGATGCTGTCGTTTTGGGCGGCACGCTTGCAGCAATCCTCATTGCCTATGAGCTTTCAAAAAAAGGCGTGGACGTCACACTGCTTGCGCCCGCTGAAATCGGTGCGGAGGATGTGTCGTTTCCGCCTGCAATGACACGGCTTGCCGCCGCGTCGCTTTCCCGCCTTGCAAAACGCATCACCATTGCAAATGCTGTGCGCGTATTCCATGACTATCAGGATGCGATCGAATCGCTTGCATCGTTTTGTGAGCACCACGACATTCCGTTTGTCCGCCGGGATGCGCTCTTATTCGCTAAAAACCGCATGGAACAGTCGTTTTTGGAGGAAGAATACCGCATCCGCCGCCACAACGGTTTTGCGGTCGAATGGGTGAAGGCGGATGAACTCCGCGACATCACATCCGTTTCATGCAGCAGTGCACTGCTGCTTCCGCACGCATGTGCCGTCTGCGACCCCTGTGCGCTCGCTCACGCGCTTTTGGTGGAAGCTGTGAATCTGGGTGCCCGTATATTCGAACACACGCCTGTGACGCTTCTGACCGGCTCCTGCGGCCGTTTCGTTCTCACAACCGAAGCACAGCGTGAGGTGAAAGCAAAACGCATCGTCTGCGCTGGGGAAGTTCCGCGATCGTTTGCACCGTCGCTTTCGAAAATTGCGCGTGTCGTGCATATGGTGGTTTCTTCTCCGGTATCCGATTTTTCAGGCTACGAAGACAAACCTGTCTTATTGCCTGCGATGGGTCAGCCGATGATTCTGTGCACCCATGACGACCGTGTTGCCGTCATTTCGTCCGCACTTTCCTCTCCGGTCAAGGATTCGCCTGATGCACCGTGCTATACACAGCTTGAAGAGCAGTGCAGTGAGATGCTGTGCGGTGTACGTCCATCATTCCCGGATGTGCGCACAAGCGAAAACTATCTCTTAGCACCGAATGGCCTTCCGTACTGTGCAACCGCCAAAGAGGAGGACGGTGTCTTTGTATTGTCGCCTGGCTCGCCCGATATTTTAACAGCCGCATTCGTCACCGCACCGATTGTATCATCGCTGTGTACCGGCTCTCATCCGTTCCATTTGTATGACGGAATGCTAAAATAACGACAAAAAACGCATTGTTTCATATGAAACAATGCGTTTTTTCTGTTTATTTGCTTTTCTTATAAGCGGAGGATTAGTACATGCCGCCCATTCCGCCCGGAGCTGCCGGCATTGCCGGTTCTTCCGATTTGATGTCTGCCACGAGCGACTCAGTGGTCAGAACCATAGAAGCAACGGAAGCTGCATTTTCAAGTGCACTTCTGGTTACTTTTGTCGGGTCAACGATACCTGCTTCGATCATATCGCCGTAGGTCTCATTGTATGCATCAAAGCCGTAGCCAACTTTGTCAGCATTGACGATTTTGTCAATGATAACGCTGCCCTCGAGGCCTGCGTTTTTCGCGATCTGGCGAACCGGCTCTTCGAGTGCTTTGCACACGATTGCAACGCCTGTTTTCTCGTCGCCTGTGGTGGAGTCAACGAGTGCTGCCACTGCCGGAATTGCATTCAGGCAAGCTGTGCCACCGCCTGCAACGATGCCTTCCTCAACAGCTGCTTTTGTTGCTGCGAGTGCGTCCTCGATGCGGAGTTTTTTCTCTTTCATCTCGATCTCGGTTGCTGCGCCGACACGGATGACTGCAACGCCGCCTGCCAGTTTTGCAAGACGCTCCTGCAGTTTCTCACGGTCGAAATCCGAGGTGGTTGTTTCGATCTGTGCACGGATCTGGCCAACTCTTGCTTTGATTGCATCGGAATCACCAGCACCGTCGACGATGATGGTGTTCTCTTTCTGTACTTTGACCTGTTTTGCCTGGCCGAGCTGAGCCAAAGTGGTGTCAGCCAACTCAAGGCCCAGATCACTGCTGATGACTTCGCCGCCGGTCAGAATTGCGATATCCTGGAGCATTTCTTTTCTGCGGTCACCAAAGCCCGGTGCTTTGACAGCAACACAGGTGAACACGCCGCGCAGTTTGTTGACAAGCAGGGTAGCCAATGCTTCACCTTCAACATCTTCTGCGATGATGACGAGTTTTTTGCCAGTTTTGACGATCTGCTCGAGCAGCGGCATCAAATCCTGAATATTTGAGATTTTTTTATCGGTGATAAGAATCAGTGCATCGTCGATGACTGCTTCCATTTTGTCGGTGTCAGTGCACATATACGGCGAGATGTAGCCGCGGTCAAACTGCATACCTTCAACGACTTCACTGTAGGTCTCTGCTGTTTTTGACTCTTCGATGGTGATGACGCCGTCAGCGGTAACTTTCTCCATTGCCTCTGCAATCAGTTTGCCGATGTTCTCATCTGCTGCGGAAACAGTTGCAACACGTGCGATATCCTGTGAACCGGAAACAGTTTTCGAGTTTTTCACAATCGCTTCTACTGCTGTGCTCACTGCTTTCTGGATACCTTTTTTGAGCACCATCGGGTTTGCGCCTGCTGCAACGTTTTTCATGCCCTCGCGGACAAGTGCCTGTGCGAGCAGAGTAGCGGTT
Source organism: uncultured Clostridia bacterium (assembly GCA_944386285.1). Taxonomy (GTDB): domain Bacteria; phylum Bacillota; class Clostridia; order Oscillospirales; family Ruminococcaceae; genus Paludihabitans. The sequence goes on from CALXAM010000053.1 coordinate 2,852, forward strand.
GTGGTGCCGTCGCCTGCTGCGTCGTTTGTTTTGGTTGCAACTTCTTTGACGAGCTGTGCGCCCATGTTCTCGAATGCATCTTCAAGTTCAATTTCTTTTGCGATGGTAACACCGTCGTTTGTAATCAGCGGTGCGCCGAATTTTTTGTCAAGAACAACGTTTCTGCCTTTCGGGCCAAGTGTGATTTTTACTGTGTCTGCCAATTTGTCAATACCAGACTGGAGTGCTTTTCTTGCTTCCTCGCCATAGATAATCTGTTTTGCCATAGTGCAATCTGCCTTTCTATCTTACTTAAAACTTACTTAAAAATTAGAATATGAAATTAACCTTCGATTTTTGCGAGCACGTCAGACTGACGCAGGATGGTGTATTCTGTACCGTCTAACTTTACTTCTGTGCCTGCATATTTGCTGATGAGCACTTTGTCACCGACACAAAGTTCCATTTTTACTTCTTTGCCGTCGACAACGCCGCCCGGTCCTACTGCAACAACTTCTGCAATCTGCGGTTTTTCTTTTGCAGTGGATGCCAAGATAATGCCGCTTTTTGTGGTTTCTTCTGCTTCTGTCATTTTGATGACGACTCTGTCTGCCAGAGGTTTGATATTCATAAGATCTCCTCCTGAAAAATCAATTTGTTTTGGCACTCTGAATCGTCGAGTGCTAACTGTTATCTATTGTAGTGATTTTTTGTGAAAAATCAACCCGTACTTTATGAACAATTTGCTAATCGTTATTTTTTATAATCAATTTGCTGTTTCTATTTTTGTGTTTGTTTATTATGACGAATATTTTTTCTTGCTTTCATTGAAATTCTGCGTCTATTCCGATATAATAAAAGAAAAAATAAAAGAGGTGTTTTTTGTGCGTGACTTTGTAATTATTACTGACGTGACCTGTGATCTTCCTGAATCCTACTACGATCAAGCTCATATTCCAGTGGTTCCTTTTATGTATACGATCGACGGCGTGGAGTATGATGGAACATTTGCACATTCCTTAAATCCACATCTATTTTATGAGAAACTGAAAAACGGCTCAACATCGAAAACATCGGCAGTCTCACCTGATTTGCTTTGCCGGTTTTTTGAACATTCCTTAAAAGAAAATAAGGATATTGTCTATTTAAGCTTTTCATCCGGTCTCTCAAGCACGTATCAAAACGCCTGCATTGCACGCGATGAACTATTACCAGCTTACGAATCGCAAGGCGCTGTTATTCGCTGCGTCGATTCTTTATGCGCTTCATTGGGACAAGGATTATTTGTTGATCTTGTAGTGCGTAAGTCAAAAGAACCTAACATCGATGCCAATGCACTTGCAGATTATGCAGAATCCATCAAGCAACATGTCTGTCACTACTTCACCGTAGACGACCTGCATCATCTTTATCGCGGCGGACGCGTTTCTAAAACAGCTGCAATCTTTGGAACGATGCTAGGTATCAAACCCGTACTTCATGTAGACGAAGCCGGTCACCTGATTCCAATAGGAAAAGTGCGTGGCAGAAAAGCATCACTTGACGCACTGGTTTCAAAAATGGGAACAAAAATTGATGGACAAGAAAATCCATATGTATTTATTTCACATGGCGACTGTGAAAAGGATGCCGAATATGTCGCAAAACAGGTAAAAGAAAAATACGGAATCAAAACGAAAATTATCAATCCAATCGGACCTGTCATTGGCACACATTCCGGTCCTGGTACAGTTGCGCTCTTTTTTGTTGGAAGTGATCGGAACGAGAAAAAACTATAATGCAATCGCTTTTCTTTCTGCCTTTGTTTGACGCTTTAACCCCGAAGAAAAGCTGGTTCTGTTGACACTATTCCTTTTTTTGATTATAATAGAAAGGTAATATGAAACCTTAACAGAGAGGATCGTTTTCAATGAAAAAAATCGCTTTTTTTCAAAGTGATTTACAGGTCGGCGGAATCCAAAAATCGCTTTTAAACCTGCTCAATAAGATTGATTTGACCTCATATGACGTTGATCTTTTTCTATTTCGTAAGGGCAATTTTTTTCGCTCTCAAATTCCAAAAGCAATTCATGTCTATGAATTAGAGGCATACCCCTCGTTTAATAAAGTATTACCTTTTTCTCTTGTTCAAAAGGTATATGGAAAGCAAGTATCTCAATCAAAGCAATATGATCTTGCCATTGATTTTAATAGTTATTGGAATGAGTGTGCTGTTGGGGCCACATGTGTACCGGCGAAAAAGCGGATCATGTGGATTCATACAGATATGCTCAAACGTTATCAGGACAATCGGAATTTCTGTATTTTATATCGCTGTTTTCGCTCAAAATTTTCTTGCTATGACGCCTTTGCAGCTGTTTCAAAAGGGGCTGCAGATGCATTTCGGGCATTAACCAACATCAATGATAAACCGATTTATATCTTACCAAATCTGATTGATACAGATGAGATTTTATCTTTAAAAAATGAACCAATTGATTTTTCGCCGGATCCTTCCTGCGTAAATATTTCTGCAATGGGATATTTGGCCCCAGTGAAAGGATACGACGAAATGCTTCTCCATATGAAAGAAGCTTGTGCAGTTCGAAATGATTTGCACTTGTATATTTTAGGAGACGGACCAATCCGTGAAGAGCTTAAAAACCTCTGCACACAATATGGAATTGATTCACATGTTCATTTCTTAGGAAAGCAGCAAAATCCCTATGCTTATCTGGAAAAGACAGACGCATTCATGATGACATCAAAATATGAAGGGCAGGGAATCGCATTGCGTGAAGCGCAGTGCATCGGTTTGCCTTTGATTTTTCCGACTCGATTGGAAAAATACAATGATGGATTAAAAGGCTGTGACAATTTGACTGAGGCGCTGATTCACCTTGAAAAAGCCCCGAAGCAAGCAGATTCTCTTACAGAATATACGCAAAATATTCTTCATACCTTCTCAGACCTTACCGGGATTGATAGAAAAAAGGAAGTGTAATCATTTAAAAATGGAAAAGGAAATGATATTGGGCGTTCCTGTTTGTGTGACAGATTATTCTCAAATCAAACAAACAATCCGAAACGATCTTGATGCAAAACGTAAAAGCTTTTTGGTTGCAATCAATCCGGAAAAGATATTGAAGGCACGGAAAGATTCCTCGTTAATGCAGCTTTTAAACAATGCAACCTATCAGATTGCAGATGGTGTAGGCGTTGTTTATGCTTCAAAAATGCGGGGCGGAAAAATTAGAAGTCGTGTAACTGGCATTGATAGTATGACCATGCTTTGTGAACTCTCAAATGAACATGGATATCGCATCTTTATGTATGGCGCAAAAGAAGAAATTTTACAAAAAGCAAAAGAAAATCTTTTGAAGAAATATCCAAACATTCAAATTGTAGGTGCATTGAATGGATATCAAAAAGACAATCAGATTGTTGTCGATGCAATCAATGAATCAAACGCTGATATTGTTTTTGTGGCTATGGGTTCTCCACGACAAGAAAACTGGATTGTTGAAAACATGGATCGGGTCTGTGCTTGTGTATTTCAAGGGGTGGGCGGTTCATTTGACGTATTAAGCGGTACTATCCCACGTGCACCGCAATGGATGCAGAAAGCAGGCCTTGAATGGCTGTTCCGACTGCTTCGCGAACCAAAACGAATCGGCCGGCAAATTCATTTAATTTCGTTTTTATTTTTGGCGTTTGTCAAACGCCGTGAAGTATAAAATTGGAGGGATCTAATATGCATATTTGTGTAGTAGGATTGGGATATATCGGTCTTCCGACTGCATTGTCTCTTGCTGCAAACGGTCTGCAGGTCACTGGTGTCGACTACAACCGTGAACTGACAGAAAAACTTCAGCATGGCAAATTAACATTTGAGGAAAAAGGTCTGGATAAACTGTTTGAAGATGCACATAAAAATGGAATTGTATTTTCAAACGAGTATATCCCTGCTGATGCATATATCATTGCTGTGCCAACTCCTTATGAAAAAGACAATAAAAAAATCGATCCAAGTTACGTGGTTCGTGCGCTTTCCAGTGTGTTGGATGTTTGCCCGAAAGGTAGCATTGTCATTATCGAGTCCACAATTTCTCCGGGAACAATTGACCGTTATGTTCGTCCGGCAATCAAAGAAAGAGGATTTGTATTAGGAGAGGACCTTTATCTTGCACATGCACCGGAACGTATTCTTCCGGGAAATATGCTCTATGAACTTTCTCATAACGCACGTACTATCGGAGCAGACGAACCGGCTATTGGTGAAAAAGTACGCGAGATTTACAGCAGCTTCTGCAAAGCTGAAATCGTTGTTACAGATATTCGCACGGCAGAAATGTCTAAAGTCGTAGAAAACACATTCCGTGACATCAATATTGCATTTGCAAACGAACTCGTTAAAATCTGCCGTTCTGGTGGGATGGATGTCTATGAAATTATTCGGATTGCAAATTTGCACCCACGCGTCAATATTTTAAATCCAGGTCCAGGCGTAGGCGGACACTGTATTTCCGTCGATCCTTGGTTCTTAGTCGGTGATTATCCGGGTCTTGCAAACATTATTCTTGCTGCAAGAAAAATCAATGATTCTATGCCGGAATTTGTATTGGAACGAATTCATACCATTATGAAAGAACACGGAATGACAGATGTTTCTCGCGTCGGTTTATACGGCTTAACCTATAAAGAAGATGTCGACGACGTTCGTGAGAGTCCGACACTTCAGATGCTTGATTGTATGGAACGTCATCTTGCTTCGGGTGTGAAAGTATATGATCCATTCATTTCAAAAGACTTAGTTCCAAATCAATATCACGACTTAGACGCATTTTTAAATGACGTTGATCTGGTTGTCGTATTGGTAGCTCATTCTGAGATCCGCAATAACCTTGATAAACTGGCTGGTAAAGTTGTACTGGATACAAGACATATTAAGGGCCTTGAAAGCGCATATACACTGTAAAATAGTAATTACACCAGTCAAAACCTCCGGCTAAGCCGGAGGCTTGATTAGCCCTAGAAGGGCATTTTACAGACAATCCCCCTAAAGGGGGCCTGAAAAGGTCTGCCACCTGCATTACTTTCTCAGGCCACCCCTTAAGGG
>CALXAM010000054.1 GCA_944386285.1 uncultured Clostridia bacterium
AATATATTGTAAACGAGATCATATTTAGACCATTAAAAGATAGCTTTCTGGACATATCGAGAGGCCGGGCAGGGGGGTCTAACAGTGCTGTTACTGGTGAGGTAGTGACATATCTTTCTATTCCGAGAAAATAAAAAGGCATTGTTAAGAATCGGAAAACTATAAAAAGCACGGACTGGAAACGGAAATAATTGGCACGAGATAGACCAAAGCATACCTTATCATTTATCAGGAATAAAAACGAGGAAGGAGTTTTGAAAATGCTAACAGATTATGAAAGACAAATGTGTCGAGATCACAAAAAGCGCTTAGACGTACAGCGAACATCAGCGGGGCAGATCGCCGTTAAAATGGCACAGGCCGAACGTCGGGAGAAGGAACGCCGGACAGATATTCTGAAGAAATACACCGAGCCACCCGCGCCGCCTGTAAAAAAGGAACCGGAAATAAATCCGATTTTGGAACGGTACATGAGCAAATAGGAGGTATTGAACATTGACAAATTTAGAGAAAATAAAAGAAATTGTTAAAAATTATCAGAAATTCGCAGATAGTAAATTTTACGAATACAATAAAAAAGCTGGTGCGATTATGGAAAAATACAAGCCAGAAGCGGCATTATTGGAAATCAAGCAGAGTATTTGGCCGGAGTCAGCAGGGCTTTTATGGTCGGAAAAAGAAAGCGCGAAACAGAAAATTTCAGATGTATATGAGGATATTCTGGCAGATATACGGAAATGGACGTTGAAACCCATTTCTCCCGATACCTTAGAACTACTTCGTAGCATACATGATTTTAAGGTTCCGCTGACCATAGCTGAATTAAAAATACTTGAAACCGAAGTCGCGGGGAATTTGATTGCCAGTAAGATTTTCGCTGGACTGGCTGCAGAATATGGCTATCAAGTGGCGGTTCCCAGCGCAGACACACTTCTGCGAGAGTTAAGAGAATTGAAGTCTTTTGCATTTTTGGCTATTGATGGTTACGCCGGAAAACCCGGAAAAGACGGTAAATTTCCGGGCAATGATTTGCTTGAACAGAGAAAAGTAAACGGCATTGTCCAAGGGGAATATGCTATCTGGGAAAAGATGGTTGCCGCTGATTTTGTAACGAAAAACGCTTCCCTGCAGCGGGCGGTGGAACTTCTGGAAGATTCAAAAGTATCTCTGAGTTATTCGCTTACGCAAGAGGAAACAAACAGAATTAAATCACTGATTGATAATATTGAAAAGAACAGTATTAGCGATAGTGAGAAAAAAGAAAAAATATCCGCTCTTATGCAGTCCGAGCCTGATTTTGCCGCAAAGATTGACCTTTTGGGGGGAGAGATAAAAGAATCAGTAGTTCAGTTAATGGGCAGCGGAGCAAGGATGGAGGTATAACAGGTATGCAAGATTATCTAAAAGAACAGAGGTTTACTGCAGTAGACCGAAAACGGGGTGGCATTTCAGTCCACAAAATCATTGCAATAAAAGGAAATGAAGTAACTATTGAGGTTCCACCGATTCTTTCAAATACTGGAAGCATAACCGTTTCTATGGGCGACACTTCCGGCCTGCAGGTAAATGATTTTGTAGATTGCCAATTTTCTTATACCGCACAAGGAGGAAAAGTAAACAGCTATCAGATGATGTTCTGCGGTAAAACTCCGGCGGCGTTTATCCCGAAAGAAGGAGACTAGAAGTATGGACGGAATAGATTTTAGATGTTTGATGTTACTGAACATAATTTCTGATTCTGGTGTATCAATCACGGAACAGGAAGCGGCTGACCTTATGCGGTTGGCGCAGCGTAGCGATTGCCGGATTTGTCAAGAAAAAGTAAAAGCCATGGCGAAAACCGCCGGATTAGCCATATTTGATACAGAAAGTTAATATCTGGGTATGGCGGTTCTTTCTTATACTTCCAACCTTTCAAGGAACCGCCTGCAAGCCCGTAAAAATGATCAAAGGAGTAATAATAACTTATGGGAGATTGCATTTTATTAAAAGTTATTGGAGTGACCACGTATAACGGAACATCAAGAAGCGGCCGGCCTTATGTGCTGACAACATTAGAATTGGATTATAATGATGAAAAGGTTCGCCTCAAAACATTTGAGTCAGATGTTAAAATCGGTGATTATGCACAATTAAGTATCGGCGTTCGTAAATCAGTGTATGGAAAGGAGCTTGCAGTTGTTCTGGATAAAGTTGTTCCAGCAGAAGAAATTGAAAGCAACTGGAAATAATCAATGATAATGCAAAACAACCTTACTAAACGAGAGTAAGGCTGTCTTGTTCCTGTAAAATATTCACAGACTCAAAAGAAATAAATAGGATAATTAAAAAATATCATTCAGGAAAAAGTTTGTCAAGAACCGATTGCCTGATATGGAATGATATGCTATACTGCCCTCATGGGAACCACAGAGCCAGGCGGCTTACCCTCTGATTTTTCGGAGGGGCTTACCCTCCAGACGAAAGAAAGGAGGGTTGCCAATGGTTACATATTCGGATTTAATCCAGATAGGTATACTCATTGTAGCCCTTGTTAGTCTTATTTATGAGATTATCAGGGATAAAAAGAAATAGCCGCCAACTACTAGCACTAGCTGACGGCTGATATCATATTGATGTAAGTTGTAAAGTGTGTGAGGGTAGGCCGCTTCTGTGGCTTTCCCTTTTTCTATTATCAATATAGCATATCTGGCAACAGGATTCAAGCGTTATCTTCCTTATCAGGCATATTCCTTTTGATGTAGTCTTTTAATATAATGTTGATTAAGTTGTTCATGCTTCTATCCTCTTTTTTTGCCAATACTTCAAGAGATTGTTTCAAGTCTGGGGATATTCTTATCGTTAGAGTAGTTGTTTCCACAAAGTCATCTCCTTTTTCTTTTGATGATAGCATAATTTTATTATGAACACAAGTAATTTCATATTGACAGCACAGAGAAATGAATATATAATGAACACAAAAGAATACATATAAACACAAAAGGAGGTTGAAGATATGAGATACTGCATTGAATACGCTGACGGGCGTTGCTGTAATTTCGTCAATAGTAGCAAGGATCTTATTGCATGGCTGAAGCTATGGAAAGATGAAAAGATAACCGATATTCGTAAGGTGTACAAAAATGGTGTGACAGATTCGGTCATGGAGACGTACAAAAAGTATATGTAAGATTAGAAAGGACGGTAAAATTATGGAAGAAAAGAAAAATGTAACACTGGCAACAGAGGTAGTAACAGAAATTCGGGGGAGGTTAAGCGATGTTGTTATGGAGATTGAAAATCTGAACTTTGATCATGACAAAGCGTTATTTGCAGTTGCCGAGATCATGGAAACGGTTGATGTAAAACCCCCGAAAACAAAACAAGACATTTATTCTTTATGCAAAAAAATGGAGCGGATTGATCTTCTTGCAGGAATCACATATGACTACATAAGCAAGATTCAGTCCAGCATTTCCGATATAGTAACAAGAGAACGGAACAGGTTAGTCAGCGGGTAAAGTAGACGCTGCATAAATGATTAAAGTTTGATTTGACAGCCGGGGCGCGGGCTTTATATGGCGGTTCGACTCCGCCGCCCGGTTATCGCTCCATATGGGGCAAGAAGGCAGGATATAGTCCGGATAGGGAGGGCTTAGTATGGCAGAAAAGAAATTACCGAAGGGCATTCGCAAAAATGGAAATAGATATCAGGGAAGAATCATGTATCATGGGAAAAATTATTCTGTTACAGGAGCCACGATTACCGAGACAAAAAAGGCTATGACTGATCTAAAGTACAGGCTAGAACATGGGCTTTTTGTTGAACATGAAAAGGTGTCTCTTGATTCGTGGTTTCAAACATGGATTAAGGAATATAAACAAAATGATTTAAAGATTGGTACGCTTATTTCCTATCAGAATTATTATAATTACTACATTAAAGATTTGCTTGGAAAGATGTCCATTTCAGAGATCAGAGGGGAACATATCCAAAAGATATACAATAAGTTACTAAATGATGGCATGGCATTGTCTACTCTAAAAATTATAGCAGCAGTGATGAATGGTTGTTTCCAGAGGGCATTAAAAAATGGGCTGATAGAACGCAATCCGGTCAAGTTGGCAGAACTGCCACGGCAGAAAGAAAAAACAGTCCGGCAGGCTATGACGCAGGAACAGCAGGCACTTTTTATGGAATATGCAAAAGCCAGCTATTTATATAATCTGTTTGCTGTCATGTTGCGCACAGGCATGAGAAGCGGAGAGATCAGAGGTCTGAAGCCTTTAGATGTTGATAAGAAAAAGTATGTGATCCATATCCAACGCACGCTGAAATACCTGGAAGGCCGCGGTTATTTTGAAGACACACCCAAAACTAGGACGTCCAAAAGAGATATCCCCTTGACTGCTGATCTGGAGGCGTTGCTGGATGCACAGCGCAATTATTGGGGCTTTAAGGTGGAGCGGATGGATCGATATCTGTTCTGCAATGAGAAGGGAGAACCTTTAAGCCGGGACAGGCTACAGGCAGAAATAGACCGGATTGTGAAGCGTATTCAGGCAGATGGACACGACTTCCCACGGATTACGCCCCACATCTTTCGGCACACATTTGCCACCAGAGCGATAGAGGCAGGGATGCAACCTCAGACATTAAAAACAATTTTGGGTCATTCCAGTTTATCAATGACAATGGATTTGTACAGTCATGTATTACCAAATACAAAGGCGGAAGAGATGAGAAAAATCGCAGATGCCTTTTAAACAAACAGAGGGCGAAAGAAACGCCCTCTCATTTTTTATACATTATATTTACGCCAAAACTTATGCCAAAATGAGATGAAAAAGGATGGTATAAGACGAAAAGTAAACGGCCTGTTTGGTCTGGAAAAACAGCAAGATGCAACATGATGAACCAATGTAAGTTATTGTTTACTCTGAAACAATACTTTCCGGGCAGCCAAAAAAGCGCAGACTACCCCCCCCCTCATATTTTTTCAGGCGTTTTATCTGGCTCAGCCGAAAGGCTTATGCGGCAACTACAGGCACTTCCCAGCCAAGCGCTTTTAACTTTTTAAGGTACGCATTGATCTTGCGTTCCCTATTAAATTGATTGTAATAATCAGCTCCCAGATCCTTGA
>CALXAM010000055.1 GCA_944386285.1 uncultured Clostridia bacterium
TTTGCTCCACTTCCGATGTGGTGTCCCTTTCTTTCCCATTCCTATTCCTCCTTTTTCTCTTATTTTACTACGAAAAAAGTAGACACCCACACTTTTGTGAGTGTCTACTTTCATTTTACAGGTGCAAATCGTAATCACGATTCGATCTTTTTTATTATAAAATACGATGTTTTTGAAAACAATGAATCGCTTTTACATACTGCTGTTTGTCTGCCGAATGGTCTTTACCCCAAGGAGAAAATAGAAAATGTGAAAAGCCCAAACACCAGCCAAAACAATTTGTCCAATCGGAACGGCATGCATCATAACAAATCCAATCGACATCAAAATCGTCACCGTAACCATAATACGGATTTTTGTCTTTCGGGTCATACCTTTGCCTTTCACATAGCTCTCGAGATTGTTTTTATAAAGTTTTGTTCCGGTAAACCAGCGATGCAGTCTCTGGGAACTTTTTGCAAAACTAAACGCCGCCAACAGCAAAAAAGGAAATGCCGGCAACAATGGAAGAATCGCACCCAAGGCGCCAAGTCCAAGTCCAATACACCCTAAGATGATATACAAAATACGTTTCACTTTCATTTTAATGCCTCCAATCGTTTTTTCTCTTTATGGGATTCTATCATATGAGAGATTGCCATTATCGGATGAGAAAACAGCATCCTCGGTCCGGAAAAGCGCATCACTTTTCGAATTTCTTCCCGCATTGCCGGCTTGTAACAATGCACCTTACAGTTTGAACAGAACGTTTTGGTCTCCATAAAAGGACACTGATCGCTTCGTTTGCATGCATACGCCTGAAGCTCTGCACATGCCGGACACAACACACCTTTTGTCTGATGCTTTTTTCGGCAGTACAGTGCAATCATCTCAGAAACCATTCGTTTTTCGCGTTCCCGCTTATCTGCCACACATTTCATCAGCTCATTCTCCCATGTTCCACCGAATAAACAGTATCTGCAATTCGCATGGTAGACTGACGATGAGACACAAGCACAACCGTTTTTCCTCTTCCCTCTTCGCGCAGTGATTTTAAAATAACTGCTTCATTCAAGCTGTCCAAATTGCTAGTTGGCTCATCCAACAATAAAAATGGTGCATCGTGGAGGAAAGCACGTGCCAATCCCAAGCGTTGACGTTCACCGCCCGAAAGCGTATCTCCCAATTCCCCTACGAGCGTATCGTATCCTTTCGGTAACGTCATAATAAAATCGTGTACAGATGCTTTTTGACACGCGATTTGAATTTCCTCATCTGTCGCATCAAGTTTTGCAATCCGCAAATTATTTTTGATACTGTCATGGAATAAATGCGTTTCCTGTGTCACAAAGCTCTCCATATCCCGCAGGTTTTTCGTGTTAATCTCCTCTACAGAGCTGCCGGAAAGCATAACCGTTCCTTTCTGTACCTGCCAAAAACGCATGAAGAGTTTTAACAATGTAGATTTTCCGCTTCCGCTTTTTCCAACAATTCCGACTACCGTATGTTCCGGAACCGTTAAAGATACATCGGACAAAATCGTCTCATGATCGTAAGAGAAAAAGATGTGTTTTGCTTCTGCACCGGAAAATGAAATTTCCGACTGATTGCGGATTTCCTCTACCACAGGTGTTTCATCCAAAATATCCAACACACGATTTCCTGCGGCAAATGTATTTTGCAATGTGCTTCCCAATGCTGCCAGCGCAATCACTGGTCCAAACGAAGAGAAAAGCGCTAATGTAGGGATCAAGACACCGTCAAATCCAATCGCATTCATTTGATAAAGCCACACCGAAACAAACAGCATGATAAGATCAAAGATTAACACAACTGTATTTGTGATTGCTGTATTTTTCCCAGCAGTATGCTTCATACGCGCTTCATCTTTTGAGAGGTCATCTGTGTTTTGATTCATTTGCATCAAACGTTTCTTTCCCTGTCCATATTGTAAAATCTCAGAAAGACCTCTCAGGCTATCCAATACAAAACTCGAAAGTTCTCCTGATTTCGTACGAAAACGGAGTCCGTCATCCTCGCTTAATTTAGAAATAATGATCGGAATCACAACACCAACCGTAATGTATGCAATCAAAGCAATCACGCCTAATATCCAGTGAAATGATCCAATAAACAGGCACATCACAATGGTAAAAAGAAATGCGATCGCCGCCGGAGAAATTGTATGCGCATAGAACACTTCTAAAAGCTCAATATCAGAGGTAATAATCGAAATCAAATTTCCTTTATCCCTTCCCTCCAATTTGGCTGGACAAAGCTTGCGCAGCGCACGAAATACACGGTCACGTAAAAGCGCTAATAGTTTAAACGCAATATAATGATTGCACGCCTGTTCCGCATAACGCAAAGCACCGCGAAGTAACGCAAAAATCAAAACAGAAACAAAAATAGCGGTCAAAGAAAAAGGAACATAATATTGCAAAACGTGCAATATTCCATATCCGCCGAAAATCGTAATAAACGCAGCGCACAAATGCCCCACAAGCCCCATAAAAATCGCCAGTGCCATATATCCGCTTAACGGCTTAACCAATCCAATCAACCGTGTCATGACTTGAAATCCACTGCGCTTTTTCATGCACATTCACCTGCCTTTCCATATTGTTCGAGCGTTTGCTGAGCAGTCCACAACCGTTCATACACACCATGCTGTTTAATCAGTTCCTCGTGCGTACCGCGCTCCGCTACACGCCCCTCATTTAGTACATAAATCATATCTGCATTCACCACATTTGCAAGACGATGAGAAACCAGCACAACCGTTTTTGTTTTCGCCAACGCATGAATTTCCCGCATGATATCATTTTCGCTCTCTACATCAATATTGGAAGTCGCCTCGTCAAAAATATAAACAGGACTGTCATGCAAAAGTGCTCTGGCAAGTGCCAGCCGTTGGCATTGACCACCGGAAAGGTTTGAAGCCTTTTCCAATAACATCGTATCCAAGCCTTGTGCTTCTCTTAAAAAGTTCGAAAGATTAACGCGTGAAAGCACATCCCACAATCTTTCATCATCAGCATCCGGATTTCCCATTAAAAGATTTTCTCGTACCGTCCCCTTAAACAGATAGCTCTGATGGCTGATATACGTCATATTCTTTAAAAGGCTTTCTTCGTCAATAGAGGAATGCGGCACACCGCCAATCGTAATCGTTCCGGTGTATCCTTTGTTTTTTCCCATAAGAATAGACGCCAAAGTGGATTTTCCACAGCCACTCTCGCCTACCAAAGCCGTAAAGCAGCCTTTTTGAATGGTCATATCTATTTGATGAAGAATTTCACGCTCCGGCCCATACGAAAATGAAAGCCCCGAACAGCAGATACTGTGTTCTTTCGGAAAGTGCTGTGCGCTTTTCGTATCTCGTTCTTCAATCCCCAACAGGCGAAAAATCTTATCGCTCGCCGCCATTCCATTCATGGCAATATGAAAAAATGATCCCAGCTGACGCATCGGGATAAAGAAGTCCGCTGCCAGCAAGATAATTAAAAAAGCACCTGCAAGCGATACACCACCGCTTTGATATTGGGTAATTGCCATAATGATACCAAGTGCGGCGCCACCATACGCAATGAAGTCCATAATCGTAATGGAGTTTAATTGCATCGTCAGTACTTTCATTGTAATCTTTCGAAACTTCTCAGCCTGTTCATTCATTTCTGTTTGTTTGAATGCATCTGCCTGATAAATTTTCAGCGTTGTGAGTCCCTGCAAATTTTCAAGAAATGTATCCCCAAGTTCCGTATATTGCCCCCAATACTTCGAAAGAAGCTTTTTCGCCCACGTTTGCACAGCCGCAATCGATACAGGAATTAACGGTACACACACAAGCAACACCACCGCTGATGGTACGTTGACAAAGCATAATACTGCAAACAGAGTCAACGGCGCGATCATTGCATAAAAAAACTGCGGAAGATATGCGCCAAAATAGGTTTCAAGCTGATCGACTCCCTCTACCGCTACTTGTACAATTTCTGATGTTTTCACTTGTTCCCGATAAGAAGTTCCTAACCGCAGCAACTTTTTATAGATTTTTTCCCGCAGTCTTTTTTTCACGGTTTTGGAAGAAAGATAGCCCATTTTAGAAGCTCCTATCGTACAGGCAAATCGAATCAACAAAGCTAAACCAACAACAATACCAGTGACAGTAAAAAGCCGCTGATCTGCAGAACCTGCAAATAAACCTGCTAACAACCGAGCAATACAAATCATGAGAGCGATATTCGCAATGAGTGCACACCATTGCAGCATTACATTCCCTACGATATATTTTTTACTTTCTTTGACCATACCAATTAGCTTTCCGTTTATCATTCTGCTGGTTTCTCCTTTTCTGATCCATTTAAAATTTCTATAACTGATACAAGTGAAATACACTTCTTGAGAAGAAGATGGTTAGTTTTTGCTAACTTAAAATGAAAAAGCAAAGCCGCAGTAGCGGCCCTATCATGAACATCCAAATGTAATCCTGTCATCAGCTATACATATCAAAATAGAGGTTAGCATAAGCTAACCTCTATTAAAATAACATAAAGCAAATTATTTGTCAAGCAAAAATAATTATGGTAACACAAAACCCCTCAGACTATTCTGAGGGGTTTTTATGGAGCGGATGACGAGGCTCGAACTCGCTACCTCCACCTTGGCAAGGTGGCGCTCTACCAGATGAGCTACATCCGCATATTCAGTGCTGTCACCTTGTGACAGACCACTAAATGGTGCCTCCGGTCGGAATCGAACCAACGACACGAGGATTTTCAGTCCTCTGCTCTACCGACTGAGCTACAGAGGCAAATGGCGACCCGCATCGGGCTCGAACCGACGACCTCTAGCGTGACAGGC
>CALXAM010000056.1 GCA_944386285.1 uncultured Clostridia bacterium
AAACCCCTGGTTCTACCAGGGGTAAATAAAAAAAGCCTTGGCAAATAAAACCTCCGTGCTACAATCGAGATGGTTTGGCAACCGCATCACGAAAGAGCAAGGAGGTTTTACGCAAATGAAAAATGAAGTGAAGCACACAGCACACTCCAGCTATCGGTGTGAATACCATGTGGTGTTCGCGCCGAAGTACCGCCGAAAGGTGATTTATAAAGCGGTACGCAGAGATATCATCGAAATTATCAAAAAGCTGTGCAAAGAGATGAAAGTAGAGATCATTGAGGGAGAGGCTTGCCCCGATCACATTCATCTCCTGGTGAGTATCCCACCGTACATGAGTATAGCACAGTTCGTAGGGGCGCTCAAGAGCAAAAGCGCACTGATGATTTTCGACAGGCACGCAAATTTGAAGTACAAATATGGGAGTAGGAATTTTTGGTGCCGGGGATACTTTGTGGATACAGTAGGGAAGAATGCGAAGATGATCCAGGAGTATATCCAAAATCAGTTAGAAGAAGATTTGGTAAGTGACCAAATCTCGCTCAAGGAATATATGGACCCGTTTACGGGTAGCAAGAGAAAGTAGGCAAAAGAAAACAGCCGCTTTCAGCGGCTGCCTGTAGTAGTGATGCGATGACAAACTCTCAGTACCCCTTCCAGGGGTCAGCAAGTACTGACCCCTCTGGGGTCTGAGCAAACCACTAGTTTACTAGTGGTTTTGCTTTGAATTTATCACATTATGCTCTAACGATATTGCACACAAGACGTTCGCCGAACGCCGTTCTTCCTTTAGCGGTCAGTTCACCGCGAAGAAGTCCGCAAACATTCGCGCCGCAGGAAATGACAAACGAAGCAGTTTGATTTTTCTCTTTTTCATCGGAAAGCAGAATGGTTTGATGTTCTGCACCGGAGATGTTCATTTGTACACTGCCGGTTTCTTCACCGCACAGCCAGCGGG
The DNA here is from genome assembly GCA_944386285.1 of uncultured Clostridia bacterium. GTDB lineage: Bacteria > Bacillota > Clostridia > Oscillospirales > Ruminococcaceae > Paludihabitans. Next base: position 956 of record CALXAM010000056.1, read on the forward strand.
CATCCGTTGTGTTTTGTACCATTACGGTAATCGTAAACGGAAGATCTTTTTTGATCGTAACCGTATCACCGTTTGATACCGTAAAGCAGTTCTCTTGTGTTTGAACCTGAACCGAATAGATAAATCCGTCCAAGAAACGGGGAGAGCAGCCTGCGGCATCCATACCGCCTGCTTCCGTTAAAGGAACATCAGCGGAAGTGTGATCAAAGCTGTCATCGTAAAACATGACCGTCTGATTTTTCCGAATGGCATCAAACAGAGTGGGCTGTACACTTTGATAAACGGAACGCAGTCCGTCGGCGTGCAGATCTCTGTCTATTTTTAAACGATAGGCAGGTGCTTGCAGACGCGGTGCGTGAATAAACCGTTCCGCGTATTCACGAATCACTTTCGTAACAGGACGATCGCCGCCATCCGGATCAATGACACCGAAATCACTGTTTTCGCCTGGACGATACCCGCCAAACCACCACCAGCAGAATGCACCTGTTGTGTGGCCAGCCAGTAACATATCAAAAAAGGCACGGTAATACGAAGCCTGACGATTGCGCATCACGGTGTTGTCATTGAAATTGGAGCCGGTCCAAATGGATTTTCCAAATTCCATCCATTGAATGACGGTATTTTTCTTTGCATATCGTGCATAGGTGTTTGTAAATACACCCTGCCAAAGGCTGTTGATATCGTCAGACAGCGCATAGCTTTCAGGGGAAAGCGTATCCACGCCGCTTGCCATTGCGTCATAGTCATATCCGTAGATTCCCGGATCGACAAGCGGAATCGTAGAAGCATCGCCGGAACGTGCGCTGATTAAATGGTTTTTATCGATGGAACGAATGAAATCGCATGCAAGCACATGGGCGCGGCGCACTTCCATATCGATACAACAACGATATGCAGCTGCCATTTTGGTATGTTCGCCATCATGCCGTAACTGGTCGTCTGACAGACCAATCACTTCACCTTGTTCGTTTTTCGGGAGTGCACAGCCGAATAATGCTTCTGCTTGTTCATAGCTGCCGTAACGGTTTTGTAAGAAGAAACGCCATGCTGCATCAAACGATTTTCTGCCGTTAAAGTTTCCGTAGCACGGCTCGTATGTACCGACGTAACGTTCCCATGCAATATCATAGCCGACGATCGTATCATTCTCATCGAAATGGTACGTCTTTATCATGGCTTTTACTTCTTCTTCGTTAAAATCAAACGGGTTGGCGTGCGGACGGATTGACAAATTGACATACAGTCCATGCGCTTCGCAACGGCTGATTAAATGCAGCATATTGCTGGATGTAACAGATGGATCATAGTAGTAGAAGATGGAAACGGCATTCATGCCGATTGCACGGATACGGGCAAGATCACGTTCAATCACATCCGGATCGTAAGAGAATGAAGCGACATAGTGCTCAGATGCATAGAAATCATCGAGGGTTGCATCATAACTCGGCATATAGTTGACACCGAAGAAGCGTGCCGGTTTTCCGTCGATCATGATTTCATTATCAGTCGGATGCAGAGAAGCAAAGTGACGCTCTGATTCTGGTTTTGGATGATAGATTGAAACAGAATGAATGATTTGATCCTTTAATTCACCGCCTTTTCGTAAGGAAACAGAAACGGTTCCTTCTGCTGTAGCCGTCATCATTGCGACACGCAGATAGGAGAATCCATTTTGTTCGGATACGCAAACGCCATCAGAAAGCGGCAAAGTTTGTGTAAGTCCGGGTGCGTTTATGTGAATTTCATATCCGGACAGATCGGTTCCCGGTTTGACACTGCACAGTGCGCCAATGGTCATGTCTGTTTGCTCTTCCTGATAAATAAACGAGTCAGTACCGCCTTCCACCAAGAGTACCGGCGCGCACATCGCATCGGCTGCCTGCATCACAAAATCGATGCCGCCGTTTAGATAAAATGATTCATCGTTGACTGTAAAGACCGTCAGAGATGATCCGTTTAACGCGTAGGGGCGGGGAGAGGTGCCACGGTTTACAATCATATAAGCCAAAAATCCGCTTTGCAGTCCGTCTTTCCCGATGGTTTCGATCAGCGGAATAAACCGTGAGCGGCGGTTGTGGTCGATGCCAAGACCCTGCGCACGCGGCGAAAAGGAAAAGATATCAGAAGCAGCCGGAACCGGCGCTTCTTTTAAAATTGCCTGATTTTTGTAAACTTGTGCAGAAGTCATATTGTGGAGCGGGAAAAACCGATATTGCGGACAAAGCCCGTCAACAGAAATCTTTTCCGGTTTTAAAAACGGAATCGTTCCGGTACACAGGCCTGCAATGTAAAAGGTGTGTTCGCCGGCGCAGGAATATGCGTGGGAAAGTGCATGTCCAAACTGAATTTTTTTCACTTTTTCAAAACAGACAGGAGGCGGAGTCATACCTCTTCGATAGGTCATGCACGTAAAATCATGCGCATCTAGCATCGAAAAGGAAAATGCAGGCTCCGGCGTGACGCAAGCACGGTAAACCAATCCGTCTTCCTGGATCAATTTAATCGTGATGATTCGTGTTTGTGCGTCTGCACAGTGGAAAAATCCGAGAACATTTTCGCCCGGATGAAACGAAACCGGTGCTTCAAAGCTTTCGTTGATATAAAACCGATCGGTATACCAACGAAGACAGTGCGCAAACGATTCATGCGGCACAACAGATAACGAAGCGGTCAATTCTACTTCCTTACTGTCCGGATTGTTTGTATCCGGAACAAAAGAGGCCAGTACATTCGGATCGGAGAAGTCAAGCAATGTACGTTTTGAAAATGCGCCGTCTTGAAAGTGAGCGGTCAGTTCTTCATAGGAAACGAGCTTGTCATTTTCCCGATAATATTCATGTGAAAACGGAACACCGCCTAAAACCAGTACATTCTTTCCGTTTGAGAGTGCTTGATACAAAAGCGTTTTAAGTCCTGCCGGACAATGATTTGCCTGCTCGAGAACAATCAAATCCGCTTGTTCGAGATCGGATGCGTTGATTTCCTTGTTCTGCCATGACAGCAGCGATAGTGTGTATCCTTGTTCCCGAAACGACTGCGATAGTTTTGTATGTACCGTTGTTTCGTTTTGATAGATCAAGACACAGGATGCCACAAAAATCCCCCCAATTTTATTTTTCTGAATCTTTTACAATGTGGATATCCAACTGATTAAACGGAATGCAAATTCCGTCTTTATCGAATTCAAGTTTGACCCGCTCAAGCAAGCGGAAATTCAGTGTCCAGTAGTCGCCGTTTTTTACCCAGACGCGCACGGAAATTTTGATTGCGCTGTCCGCATGTTCTGTAACGACAATCTGCGGTGCAGGTTCTAAAAGCGCTAATTCTTCGGTTTCTACAATATGCTTTAAGATTGCCTTTGCCTTTAATAAGTCGGCTTCATATGCAATGGAAAAGGGAATCGCCAAAAGCCTTGTCTCTTCTGCGGAATAGTTTGTAATCTTCGCAGAGGAAACTTGTCCGTTTGGAATAAACAATGCTTTGTTGTCAAAGGATAAAAGCTTTGTCTGCAAAATTGTAATCGACTGGACAGAACCGCTTAACCCGTCAATTTCAACGAAATCACCGACTTTGAACGGCTTTGTAAATAACAAAATAAATCCGCCTGCAACGTTTGAAAGACTGTCTTTGACTGCGAGTGAAACAGCAACGCCGACAACACTCAATGCTGCGACCAGTGAACTGGTGTTTACATAGTTGGAGCTCGCGATAATGACAACGAGTGTATAGAGTGTCACTTTCAAAACAGAGAGAATGAATTTATGACAGACCGGATCAAGCCGCGTTTTTTGGATTGCCCGCTTTGTGATCGACAAAATGAGTTTTGAAAGAACATAGCCGATAACCAAAATCAGCACCGTGTTCAGTAAGGTAGGGCCGTATTTTTCAACGATATCTATAAAATTAAAATTCATAAAACACCTCCGAGGATGATCGTTTACTTTAAAACGGTTATTATCATACTTGATAAAAATACGTTCGTCAACTGCAAACGTACATTTTCTCATATTTGTTTCGACACTTTTTTTCTTTTGTATCTGCTACAATAAAAACCGCAGGGAGGGGACAGAATGAAGCAAACCGTCTATGTAGATATCTTGCTGTTTTTAAACCTGATTGTTACGTTTCTGCTTTTAAAATCTGCATCGCTTCTATCAGGTGTTTGTACAAATCGAAAACGGTTGTTTTTGGGTACACTGATTGGCGGGACTGCTTCTCTTTTGATTTTTGTTCAAATGAATTCGATCGAATCCCTTGTCACAAAACTTGTCCTTGGATTTACACTTTCATGGATCGTTTTCTTTAAACGCAAAAGCCCTCGATTGTTTTGGCGTGCGTTTTTTTCTTTTTTACTCGTCAATTTCATTTTCGCAGGATTTATGACGGCAGTTTTCCTGCTGTTTCCTGCGCGCGGAATGGTTTATCGAAATGGTGTCGTGTATTTTCATATGTCAGCGATTACACTCACGCTGTTATCCGGCGCCGCATACGTAATCATTCGTCTTGTATGCCGAATCATACAAAGACGAACCGATGCAAAACAAACCGTTTGTGTACATATTGAATCGGGAGGATGTCATGCGACACTAACTGCCCTGGTTGATACCGGAAACCGTTTAAATGATCCATTTTCTGGTCTTCCGGTGATGATTGCAACCAAAACTGCGCTTTCACCGCTCTTACCGGCACAATGGTTTTCCTTTGGAACACTTGCCCGACAGCAGCAGCCTTTTTACAAAGAAGAAGCTCATCCGGCGTATCGTTCATTTCGAATGGTTCCGGTCAGTACAGTGGCAGGTCAGTCGGTTCTTCCGGCGTTTTGTCCCGATCGTATTGAAATTTCAGGGGAAGAAAAACGTGCGGTGATCGCTGTGCTGGATGCGCCTTTATCAAACGGAAGCTACGACGCCGTCATCGGCCCGTCACTGATTCCATAAATCAAGAAACTGAGAAAAGGGGAGCGATTTTCATGAAACGACGGAATCGGATCAAAGAATGGAGAATGTTCAGGATGTTAAAAAATCAGACGTTTTTTTCACGGTTACAGTTTTTTCTGTTTCCGCCAGATGAAATCCACTATATCAACGGTTCAGAAAGTCTGCCGCCGCCGCTTTTAAAAGAGGAGGAGCAGGAGGTCTTTTTGAAGTTGGAACAGGGAGATGCAAATGCCCGCAATACGCTGATTATCCACAATCTCCGTTTGGTTGTCTATATTGCTAAAAAGTTTGAATCGACCGGAATTGGGATTGAAGATCTAATTTCGATCGGGACGATTGGACTCATTAAGGCAGTCAACACCTTTGTGCCAAGCAAAAAAATTAAACTGGCAACTTATGCATCCCGCTGTATTGAAAATGAAATTCTGATGTTTTTGCGAAAGACTTCACAAAGCCGAAATGATATCTCGATTGATGAACCGCTGAATGTTGATTGGGACGGAAATGAACTGCTGCTTTCTGACCTGCTCGGTACGGATTCGGATACCGTCAACCGCGAAATTGAGCAGGAGGCAGAAAAAGGATTGCTGCGAGAATGTATCAATACGCTTGGAGAGCGTGAGCGTATGATTATGGAAATGCGTTTCGGATTAAATGGCAGAAAAGAACAGACACAAAAAGAAGTTGCGGATTGTATCGGTATTTCACAATCCTATATTTCAAGACTGGAAAAGCGGATTCTCGCGAGACTGAAAAGCGAATTTGAAAAAGTGATGTAACCTTTACTTATTCAAAGAAATTTGATATAATAACTGTAAACAAACTATAATACAGTGAAAAGGCGGTCTAACCTTATGAAAATCGCTTTGTTTACAGAAACATATCTCCCGTATATCAACGGCGTGGTTACTCACGTAAAAGCTCTTCATGACGGACTTGAAAAGCTTGGTCACGAAGTATTGGTCGTTACTGTTGACACGCATGCACATCATCATTATATAAAGGACGGCGTTTTGTACTGTCCGGCAAAGGAATTAAAGAAAATCTATAATTTCGGTTTAGCTGCACCGTTAAGCGGAAAACGTTATCGGATGATGAAGCACTTTAAACCGGATATTATCCATATTCATCAGGAATTTGGCATTGGTCTTTCCGGTGCATTGATTGCAAAGCAGCTCCGCATTCCGCTTGTTTATACGCTGCACACAATGTACGACGATTATCTTTACTACATTGTGCCGCAGAAAATGATTCCGCTGTTAAAACGGATTTCTCATCGCTATTTTAAATTTCTTGCAAAATCGGCGAACGCGCTTACCGGTCCTTCAAAAAAGGTGCAGGAATATTTTGATATGTGCGGTGTGAATAAGAGCGTAAACGTCGTACCCAATCCGGTGGAGCTTGATGTGTTTAATCCGTCGAGCTTAAACCGTGAAAAAATTGCTGCGATTCGTAAAAAATACGCCATTCATCCTGAGGATACGGTCGTATGCTTCTGCGGGCGGTTGGGAAAGGAAAAAAGTGTCGATGTGCTGCTTGATTACTGGGCGCAGACCGTAAAACCGGAGGATCATCTGAAGCTGATGATTTTAGGCGGCGGACCTTCTCTTCCGGAGTTAAAAGAACAGGCACAGCGGCTTCATATTGACAAGCAGGTCATTTTTACAGATGCCATCAAGCATGAGGAACTGCCGGAATATTATGGCGCTTGTCAGCTTTATGTGACCGCTTCCTTATCGGATACAAACTCGATTTCGATGAAAGAAGCGATGGCAACGGGGCTTCCGGTGGTTCATATCAAAGACCCGCTGAATGCCGGCCAGGTTGTTAACGGTGTGAACGGTTATATCTATGAAAATGCAGAGCAGATGTATGATATCTTTAAGAAGTATCAGACGATGACCTCACAGGAAAAAGAGGCATTGACTGCTTCTGTCATCAACTCCGTTAAGATTTATGGCTGTGAAGCACTTGCAAAATATTTAGTAGGTGTATATGAGGAAGCCAAAAAGGAAAAAGAAGCAAAGCGTATCAAGCATCGCCATCGTGTGAAACGTCACGGATAAGGATATGAGAAAAAGGATTGAAAAAGAGAAGAGGAGAGTTCAATGTTTCGTTTTGGTATTTTAGGAACCGGTAATATTGCCGCAACGTTTTATGATGCAACAACCCGTACAGATTGTGCAGAAGTTGTTGCAGTTGCAAGCCGTACACCTGGAAAAGCACAGCAGTTTGCAGAGAAGACAGGTGGTTCATTCGACTGTTATGGCTCGTATGAAGAATTGCTGGAAAGACCGGATATCGACGGTGTTTACATTGCGACAACGCACAATTTCCATTTTGAAAATCTGATGCTCGCACTTTCGTATGGCAAGCATGTGATGTGCGAAAAATCGTTTGTCATGACAAAGAAAGAAGCGGAGCAGGTGTTTTCTTTTGCAAAAGAAAAGAAGCTGTTTTGCATGGAAGCAATGTGGTCACGCTTTCTCCCTGCGATTCAAAAAGCAAAAGCATGGATTGACGAAGGCTTAATCGGCGACGTAAATCTTGCAAATTTTCTGATTGGTTTTGCATCGAGCAAAGATCCGAACGGAAGAATCCGCAGTCCGAAATTGGGCGGCGGTGCAATGTATGATATTTCTGTCTATGGAATTGAGCTGACGACATATCTCATCGGAAAACCGGTTGCATCGCATCACAGCTATGTGCTGCGGGATGAAAACGGCGTCGATATGGTGAACAATATCACACTTTGTTATCCGGATTGTGTAGCAAATGTTCAGACAACCGTGACAACCAATGTTGGACAATTTTTAAATGTCTATGGCACGAAAGGTCGCATTTCCATTGTAGATCCGCACTTTGCAGACGCTTGCGAGCGCTATGATGAAAATGGATTGGCGGAAAAAGCATTTTTCCGACGTGACAACGGATTTCAGTATCAGATTGAAGAAATGGTTCGCTGTGTAAACGAAGGAAAACTTGAAAGCGATGTCATTCCACATGCTGATACGATTTTCTGCGCTTCAATTTTTGACGCAATGAATGAATCAAAATGACAAAATACATTTAAAAATATCCGCTTAAAAGCGGATATTTTTTTGTTTTTGGGAAACAATCAAAATACAATAAACCGGTAAAAGGTGGAAGTTTGCGTGAAACAAATTATGTATTTGACACCAAACAAGCATTCAAAAATCGCATCTAAATTGGCTGATTGCATCTTTCGCGTTACAAATGGTGCAATTTCTTTTTTTGTTTGTTCTGAAATTCCAAAGGAAGTCTCATCAAATACCGTATTGATTCTTTCAAAACAAATGCAGTCCATAACACTTTTTCATCCGAATCTTCCGGTTTTGATCAGTTCCGATGCATCAGGTATTTCTGACTCTTTGATGAAACAGCATGCACAAACGGTCTATTCCTGTGGATTTGGTGAGCATGATTGTATCAGTTTTTCGAGTGTTTTGTCTGCGCCATGTATGATTTCTTTAAATCGGACAGTGGAAACACTGGACGGCAATTTGGTAGATCCGTTTGAAATTCCGATTGCCTTTCACACAAAGCACGTGTTTTCAGCGCTTTCATGTGTGCTCGCACTGCTGTTATGTGATATTTCGCCGGAAACTATTTTTACAAAACTTTCCTTTGATAATCCATAGGAATGTTCACATACTATGTTTGCAAACACAACCAAACAAATTGAGGAGTGAATATTTAAAATGGCTAGATCGAATAAGATTATGGTTCCGCAGGCAAAAGAAGCAATGGAACGTTTCAAAATGGAAGCAGCAAACGAAGTTGGCGTAAACCTGAAACAGGGTTATAACGGCGACTTGACCTCCAGACAGGCTGGTTCTGTCGGTGGCCAGATGGTCAAAAAAATGATCGAAGCATACGAGAATTCTGCAAAATAATCCCCTTTTTTGAATAAAACAAAGCGGCACGTTTATGTGCCGCTTTGTTTTTTATTAGTGCCTTTAGGCTTAAGAAAACCCCTGGTTCTACCAGGGGTAAATAAAAAAAGCCTTGGCAAATAAAACCTCCGTGCTACAATCGAGATGGTTTGGCAACCGC
>CALXAM010000057.1 GCA_944386285.1 uncultured Clostridia bacterium
TCCGCTGTTCTCAATGGACGCGATATATCGCGGCGCAATGTTCAGCTTGTCCGCTAACTGGTTGCGGGAAATTCCCTTTGCTTTTCTTGCCGCTTTGATAGCCTGTCCGAAAGCCTTGAAATCAAACTTTTCTTTGCTCTGCTTCATAGTCATTTCACCTAACTACATTGTATATTTCATCTCTCTTTCAAGATATGATTACACACATCATAGTATTGACTGAAATAAATCATTTTTATACTTGTTGCCCGTTAGATTTTCAGTTATAATTTTCGTAGAATGTTATACTAATGGTGTGTTGACTTTTTAATCTATATCTACTAAACAGGGAGGGATTTTGTTGAATTATAAAATACGGGAAATGAACAAATCAGAATACCCATTGTTAGAAAGATTTCTCTATGAAGCTATTTTTATACCTGAAGGAGCAGATTTACCACCTCAAAATATAATTGAATTGCCAGAGCTACAAGTTTATATCAAAAATTTTGGAACAGATATTAGCGATAAAGCGATTGTAGCCGAAGTAAAAGACCGTATTGTAGGTGCTGTATGGGTAAGAATAATGAATGATTACGGACATATTGATGATAAAACACCATCTTTTGCCATTTCTCTATTAAAAGAATATCGTGGATTGGGGATAGGTACAGATTTAATGAAATGTATGTTGTCCTGGCTTAAAAAAAATGGATATGCAAAAGCTTCTCTTTCTGTTCAAAAAGAAAATTATGCAGTAAAGTTATATCAAAATGTCGGTTTTACGATTGCTGATGAGAATGACAATGAGTATATTATGACAATCAATCTTTGATTCAGAAAGACTTATTTGACAAAAAAATAATATGAGTTAAAATGTAATTGTTAATATATAGAAAGGTGGTTACTGATTTATGGGTGATATTGGTGCATAGCATGGGCTATCGCATGAAATAAAATTTAATATTAGTAATGATAGCCTATGCTAATCCTAAAAGAATTGTAAGTTTCTTTAGGAGGTGCACCAAATGGGCTATATAAAAGCAGCAGATATTTTGCCGCTTGAAGTTATAGAGCAAGTCCAACAATATATTAGTGGAGAAAGTCTGTATATTCCAAAAAAAGAAAATGAAAAATGTTCTTGGGGAGAAAAAACCTCCACTAAAAAGGAGCTTGCTAAAAGAAATGCTAAAATATATTTTGAGTATTCTTCTGGCATTTCTATTACACAGTTAGCAAACAAATATTATTTAGTTGAAAAAAGTATTCAACGTATTATACGTCAAGAAAAGAATAAAACATAAAAGAGAAAAATGTGTCATGCTTCGGTATGGCACATTTCTTTTTTACAATCAAGTCTGTTCCATAAAGTCAAGATACATGTGATAAAATGGATTTATAGAAAATGAATGGTCAATTACTACTTTGTTATTACGGTTAATAAAAAAAACCGTCTTGATAAAGTAGCATTTTGTACGTTCTAAAATAGAGTCAACGGCGGTTTTGAAATAACTATCAAAGCCGCCGTTTTCCTTTTGAAAAATTGGATTTTTGAGAGTGTGTTAAAGTCGCCTTTTTTTAAAGATACGGCGGTATCAAGGAGGTATCGTTGTGTCCTTTTTTGCTGTTCGCCCACCTAATTTCTTAAAAAAAGCCTATCCCCTGCAACGGGGTATTCCGGGCATGAAGATGAACAATCACATCATCTAAATACTTCTTATGTTTCCCTTGCGCCTGTCTGCGTCTTGCAGACGGGCGTATTTTGTATTTTACAGAAATTTTTTCAAAGAAATTTTTGCTTTCGTCCAGCATTTGAAAAAGTCGTCTGTATTATCACGCGAAAAGGGGAGGTACTAACCGCCTTTCGGCAGAAAGGAGGTGAGAACATGGAACCTAATCGCGTAGAATTTCAGAAGCAATGTGCCTTTCAAAAATTTTGTAAACGTGCATTATACAATGAAGCGTGTAATGCACATGATGAAATCCGGCGACGCAGGAAACGGGAAGTTTCTTTCTGCGACCTTGCTTTACATGAGGAACGGCAGCTTTACACTTTTGACAAGTATTTTCAAGACGAAGAAGCCGAGCCGCGCTATCAAATGGCAGGGAAAGAAATAACTCCTAAACTGCTTCTTGAAGCAATCCGCACTTTGCCGGAGGAAAAGAGAACTGCCATACTGCTGTACTATTTCGAGGGTATGAGCGACGCTGAAATTGGAGAGATATTCAACACGCCGCGCAGCACGATACAGTACAGACGGGCAACTTCTTTTGAACTGTTAAGGAAATATTTGGAGGAACACGCTGATGAATGGAACGAATGGTAAACAACCCGACTACCCGGAAATCGCCCTTGTTCCCTATCCCGTCATTGTGGCGGCAAGTAAAGGCGACCCGGACGCTATGAAAATTGTTTTGCAGCATTTCAGCGGCTACATAGCGAGCCTTTCCATGAGAAAGCTCTACGATGAGCGCGGCAACGTCTACTATGGCGTTGACGAGGATATACGGGAACGGCTGCAAACAAAGTTAATGAGGGCTGTCCTCTCATTTCAGGCTGAATAAATCCGTCTGACCGTAAAACGCCTTGTAACCCCCTTTTCCGTTTTATGGCAATCGAAACAGCCCCCTTTGTTCCTTGACAAAGAAAGCGACGCAAGATAACGGCGGCGCAGTATAGGGCAAATCGGGTACGTCCTTTTTGCGCCGAGCCATACGACAGATACGCCATAACGCTTTTCTCATAGAGGGAAGCCGAGCGAAAAATACCATGCCGAAAAGCAAGTGTAGCGGCTTGCGGGCGACGACACGCACTAAGGGTAGACAAGCCTTTACAGCCACAGTCTGAGCGTTCAGAGCGTCGCAGGCAATGGGTAGAGCTGCCTTAACGGGCAGGGGTGGAACTCCCGCGAGGTTGTGCTGACAGCCGCCCGATTAAAGCCCGCTTTTTGTAATTTGACCTTTTAGCCATTT
>CALXAM010000058.1 GCA_944386285.1 uncultured Clostridia bacterium
GCGCATCGATATTGATGCCGTCCGATTCCACCGGAACGCCGCACAGATTCACTTCATATGACCGAAACGAGTTAAGACTTCCGATAAAGCTCGGATTTTCGCAAAGCAATGTGTCACCCGGGTTGCAAAACACCTTGCACGAAAGCTCGATTGCCTGCTGTGCACCGGATGTGATGATCAGATCGTCAAACGAAGCGCCCAGTCCGTGACGCGTTTTCAGATCGCTTTTTAACAGCTCACGCAGCGGCGCATAGCCTTCCGTTACGCCATACTGAAGCGCAGTAATGGGCTGATCGCGAAGAATTTTTGCAGTCAGATCGCTGACCACATCGACCGGAAACGCCTCCGGTGCCGGATTGCCCGCTGCAAACGAAACGACCTCCGGATCGGCAGTGAATTTTAAGATTTCACGAATTGCAGAAGCCTGCAGTCCGTTCATACGGCTTGCAAACGAAACATTCATGTCAAATTCCCTCTTCTCTGTTTTTACGATATTATTGATTCTTTTTATTATACTACTCTCTTGACTGTTCGTCCAGCGTTTTTGAAAAAGCCGGCAGGAATTCCTGCATAAACACTTCTACCTCGGCAAGATCAAACGAAGAAAGCATGGACAGAAGTTGTTCTTTCGCATCTTTAAACTCGCTGTTGCCTGATTTTTCTTCCTCAATACATTTGATCAGTGCCGACAGCTTATCCGCCGCTTTCACATACTGCCAATAAAGTGCATCCTCTTTTGCCGGGTGAAACACCGGTTCATAATACGGCTTTAAATCGTCGGGCAGCATTGAAAACAAGGTGCGGTTCGCCTCTGATTCAATCCGTTTATATGCCTCAGTGATCTGCGGGTCATGATATTTAATCGGCGTCGGCATATCGCCGGTAATGATCTCGCCCGCATCGTGAAACATCGCAAATACCGCTGCTTTCATCGGATCAACAGACCTATCAAACCGTGACGCCCCGATACAAGCCAGTGCGTGTGCCAAAACAGCAGTATCCATCGAATGCTCTGACAGCGTTTCCGGATAAGAAGAACGCATCAGTCCCCAGCGCGTGATATATTTCATACGGAAGACCATCGAGAAAAATGCGGAATTCATGCCAAACACCTCTTTTTGTTTTTGCCTATTGTATCAAAAATCCTGCTTTCTTGCAATCGCCATCCCTTCTTGTTATAATGCAGACAGTGATCTTTTTTGTTCGAAAGGAGTCTTTTATGACGCTGCATTCTTTGCGCCGACGGTTTTCTCTGCCTGTCGGCAGCTATCGATTTGTCTTTTTCCTCGCACTATTATTAAGCTTTCTTATTTTTTTGCCGTTTCTGCTGATTGACCGCGGATTATTTTTATATTACGGAGACTTCAACGTTCAGCAGATTCCGTTTTATTCCCTTTCGCACGATGCGGTACAGTCCGGCGAGATTTTCTGGAACTGGAACACGGACTTAGGCGTAAATTTCATCGGCAGTTATTCATTTTACCTGCTCGGCAGCCCGTTTTTTTGGCTGACGCTCCTGTTCCCGTCGGCAGCAGTGCCATATTTGATGGCACCGCTTTTGATGCTCAAATTTGCATTTACGTCTGTGACCGGCTATGCGTTTCTGCGCCGGTTCTGCCGCTACAATGAAACAGCAACATTCTGTGCGCTACTCTACGCATTTTCGGGATTTAATCTCTACAACATCTTTTTTAACCACTTCAATGAAGTCGTGATGTTTTTCCCACTATTACTGCTCTCCATGGACGAGCTTGTCATCAATAACCGACGCGGCGTATTCGCACTAACAGTCGGCGTGTGTGCGTTTGTAAACTACTACTTTTTCTTCGGCGAAGTGCTCTTTTGCATTCTTTATTTCTTTCTGCGGCAAAACAAAGCGGATGGATTTCGTGTTACGTTCTTCACATTTTTGCGCGTCCTGCTTGAAGCCGTGATCGGTCTTCTCTTAAGCGCCGTGCTGCTCGTACCAAGCGCACTCGCTGTGCTCTCAAACGAACGTGTTTCCTCATTTTTATCCGGATATAACCTGTTTGTCTATGGTGACTCCCAGCGGTATGGTCTCATTTTCTCAAGTTTTTTCTTCCCGCCGGATGTCCCTGCTCGACCGAACTTTTTCCCCGATGCAAACGCAAAATGGTCGTCCGTTTCCATGTATCTGCCGATGATTTCCACTTGCGGCGTGTTCGCCTTTTTGTTTGGAAAGAAAAAGCACTGGCTTTCAAGAATCTTAATTGTCTGTGTGGTCATCTGTTTTATTCCTGGTTTAAACGCAGCGTTTTCGCTGTTTAACTACAGCTACTATGCACGCTGGTACTTTATGCCGCTTTTGATGATGGCTCTTGCCACCTGCATTGCACTTGAGGAATGCAGACCCCAATTCAAAAAAGCGTTTGCACTGACCGGCGCATGTATGGCACTCGTTGCGCTCATTGGGATCTTGCCGAAAAAAGAAAACGGCGAATATGTCTTTTTCTCTCTTCCCGAAGATCCTGCGCGTTTTTGGGTGTATGTCATCTTTGCCGCGATTGGTCTGCTTGTATGCGTCTTGCTTTATTCGCTAAAACTCAATCGAAAGCAACTCTTCCGCGCCGGATGCACTTCTCTTTCTGTAATGGTTGTGCTGTGTGGTGTAATGACACTTTCATTTGGCCGTGGAATCAGCGATCGCTATACAGAGGTCGCAGAACGTGCATTATTCGGTACGCAAAACCTTTCACTCGACGAATCAGAGGGATTTTTCCGCATTGACACGTACGGTGAACTTGATAATTTAGGCATGTTCTGGCGCATTCCGACCATCAATGCATTTCACTCGGTCGTTCCGTCTTCCATTATGGAATACTATGAATGGATTGGCAGTGAGCGCGGTGTCGGCTCACGCCCCGAACCTTCCTTTTTAGGCGTGCGCGCTATCACAAGTGTACGCTATGCCTTTTCAGATGATACCGACTATCTTCCTATGGACGGCTTTACAGAAATCGGTACTCAAAACGGCTATACAGTGTATGAAAACGAATATTTTATCCCAATGGGATTTTCCTATGATTTCGCAGTCACACAGGAGCAGGTAGAAGCGACCTCTTGTCCGAATAAAGATCTTTTGCTTGTCCGTGCACTGCTGTTATCAGAGGAAGATTATCAGACAGTATCTGATATTTTGCCGCTGCTCCCTGATAACGAAGTCTATGATGGAGATTTCTCTTCTGATGCTTATTATCAAGACTGTGAAAATCGCGCCGCCTCTGCTGTTGATACATTCTCATATTCTTCAAAGGGATTTACAGCCGAAACGTCTTATAATACCGATCGCGTTGTATTTTTTAGCGTTCCATACGATGAAGGATGGCATGCAACGGTAAATGGAGAGGAAGCACAGATTTTAAAGGCAGATGTAGGATTTATGGCAGTCCGCGTTCCAGCAGGCGAAAGCGAGATCGTATTCACCTATGAAACTCCAGGATTGTTTGCCGGTATCCTTATCACAATCCTTGGTATCTTTCTCTTTGCGGGCTATTTGTGGCTGATCTTCTTTTTACGAAAACGCGGCAAACTTCCAAAAAGCCATCGTTCCATTCATCGATGCCAACCGCAGTTTGCGCCTACACTTCCCGCCAAGGAAGCATACACACACTACTGCGCATATTCAAAAAATCTTCCGCCATCGCCTTAAAATAAAAGATTCGAATTATTCGCAGCTTTTTTAGAGTCCCGTCATGAAACCGTCATCTTTTTTCGACGGGATTCGTGTATAATAATGCACAAGGGAGGAAAAGAAAATGAAATCACCGGCAGTTGTTCGTGAAATTACATCTTTCATTTTTCGTGAAGATGAACCGCAAAACGCAGATATCATTTTTATTCCGGGCGGCGCATATCCGGAAATTGCAGAACATGCCGCACATCTTTTCAGCATGGGATTTGCCCCGATTCTCCTTCCTTCCGGAAAATACAGTATCACAAACGGACATTTTCTCGGTGCACGCGGTCCGCTTGCCGAAAAATATCCGGGGCCTTACCAAACGGAATGGGATTTTCTATCCGATGTTTTAAAACAAAACGGCGTGAACGAAACAGCGATCTTAAAAGAAGATCAAGCGACCTACACGTATCAAAACGCGATTTTTTCCCGCGAGGTAACTGATCATGCCGGCATTCAGGTAAAGAAAGCAATTCTTTGCTGTCAGGCATTTCACGCCAGACGCTGTCTATCTTATTATCAGCTTCTATTCCCAGATACCGACTTTTTGGTGTGCCCCTCCATCACCCGCAATATAAGCCGTGATAACTGGTATCAAACGCCCGAAGGCGTTGATCTTGTTATGAGTGAGCTTTCAAAATGCGGCGATCAATTAAAGCCTTCTCTTATCTCCTTTCTTTTTCATAACAAAATATAAAACCCCTAAAAACACAAAAAAGGAGCGTCATGCACGCTCCTTTTTTGTGTTTTTAGGCCATGTAATGTGTAAAAACGACCGTTTATAGAAATTCTATGGATTTTACCTGTGCTTCTTTGTATACTGAAGGCACAACGGAGGTGATCCGATGCAAATTGAAGTCAAAATTGATCCATCGTGTCGTGAACCAAAGCTCATCATTTGCATCGATAAACTAAACGATAAAATCGCATTGCTTGTAAAAAAGCTATCAGAAGAAACGCCGGAAGTCATTGCAGGATTTCGTGACCAGAATGTAACGCTCCTTGCACAACCGGATTTGTTTCGCATTTATACCGCAAACGGAAAAGTATTTGCCCAAACCGAACGGGAAGAATATCAGCTTCGTCTGCGGTTGTTTGAACTTGAACAGCGTCTGGATAAACGGATGTTTGCACGGATTTCTCATTCTGAAATTCTCAATCTCAACAAAGTGAAAAGCTTTGATTTGAGCTTCGCCGGAACAATTCGGGTATCGCTATCAAACGGTACTGCAACATATGTTTCCAGACGATATGTTCCAAAAATCAAACAAATATTAGGAATCTGAGGTGACTGTTATGAAGAAAAAAATCCTGTTTCGCGCACTCATGGGGATTCCGATCGGGCTTGCCGTCTGCACCGTTTTGAGCATCAACGCCTCTGCTTTGATTGATGACGGAACATTTTATGCCGTCGCACCAAGCCTCATTGAAGCATATGGATCTGAGTTAAATGCCATGTATGTGCAAACAATCATCGTCAGCCTGTACGGTGCCATGTGGGGTGCCATTTCCGTCATCGGAGAATGCGAGCGGCTGAATCTGTTAAAACAAACGGCACTGCATTTTATCATCTGCACATCCGCTACCTTCCCGGTTGCCTATTTCCTGCACTGGATGGAGCATTCCTTCATGGGAATTGTGCGATATTTTTTGATTTTCGTGTTCATCTATTTTGTGATCTGGCTTTCTCAATACATCGCCATGCGTAGAAATATCAAACGATTAAATGAATCACTCCGAAAATAGCGAAACGGTCAAACGCAAATGCGTTTGACCGTTTTCGTTATACACCGGTTCGTTTCAACAATGTAATCGACCAGCCAAGCAAAATGATCACAACAACAGTACCAAGTACTGACCATCCCACAGTCGGCATTCCTGCGCAAAAATCAGCAGCCGTCAATACAAGATGGGTAAAAAAGTTGGTGTCCGTCCGGTTTGAAATGATACTTGTCACCGGTCCCGACAGCAATCCCGGCAAAACGATGACAGCGTACAAAACGGCATACGCGCCCCGTCCGTAGCGCAGCATCAGTGCGCCGAAAAAGCCAAAGAAAATGACCATTGCGCCGACCACCAGCGGATACACCCAAATCGGAACAAACAATGCGAGCCAAACCGTCTCAATTTGGGGCAAGAATAACCGCAGCGCCAGTGTTTCGATCCCGCTCATGACCACAAATCCCAGTACAACAGCGACCCATTCCATCAATGCACGCACATAGAGCACACTGATTGCAACCCGCCGCGATGCACCAAGCTGTACCAAAAACGATGTACCGAATCCGAACAGCGAAAGTGTAGACATAATCGCACAAATAAGCAGCACCACAACGCCTAAGATACTGCCGAGCGGAATAATTTCACTGGCAAGTGATGAAAAAACAACTCCCCCGATCATGCCGATCAAAAATGCACCGACAACAAACAGTGACATCCATTTGTAAGAGGACGCATACACGCCAAACGAAGCCGAAAACGCCCGTTTCCACATAAAACTCCCTCCTTTATCGCACCGCATACCGCCGAACAAACAGCCAGTAAGACAACCCGCTCAGCACACACGATACAACGACTGCCAGCAAAAATACCCACAGCGGCATGGTAAATATTTGGATGATTGGAAGCATGCCATCTGCTCCCATCACACCGATTGTTCCACCGAATATTCCGCCGCAAATCGCGCACACTGCCACCAAAAACACCATACCGAGCTTTCCGCCGATACGATAACTAAAAAATCCAAAAAAATCACCAACGGATGCTGCAAGCAATCCATATCCAAACATCGTAAGTAACCCTTCAACCGAAAACGCCGCGGGCATGCTGGAAAGCAGATTGTTGCACACAATCCCGAGCGCCACCAGCAGACTGCATAAAAACGCAACGACAACCTTTAACACCTGCAACCCAATAAATGCCGCACGCCGTGTCGTTCCCATGGACAGGGCAATGCCAAAATAAATTCCTGGAAACTGAAACAGAATCACAAACGGCACCAGATATGAAAACAGTGTCCACGCAATGGAAAAGAACCCCGGATCGCCAGTGAGCTGTCCGTACACAATAAAAAACGCCATCACAAGCGCGGTTGCGCCGATTGTTTTCACTGCAATCCGCAGATCGTTTTTTACATTACGCGCGATCATTGAAAGAAGCATACCCATTCTCCTCTCCTGCCTGCCGTGTCAGATACACAAAGATTTTCTGAAGGGGGACAGCGCTCACAGTGAGCTCCCCGCGATATTGCTCCGTCGGGAACGACTGACCCGGTTTTAATCGGATACACACCATCTTGTTGCGGCCCATTTGCTCGGTATTTAACCGCTCATATCCGCTGACTGCGCGGTCGACTACCTCGTCAAGGCCATTCACATACAGACACGAATCAATTAGATCCTGTGTGTTTTCTTTTAATCGTACAACACCGTCATTCAAAATGATAATTTCTTCGAGCACGTTTGCCGCTTCCTCGATGATATGTGTCGAGAGAATAAACGTCCGGTTACTGCGAGCATATTCTTCCAAAAGCAGCGCATAGAACCGGTCGCGCATATACACATCAAGACCTGAGACCGGCTCGTCAAGAATGGTGATCGGTGCACCCGATGCAAGTGCGATTGTAATTGTCACAAGGCTCATCATGCCTTTGTTCATTTTGCAGATTTTTTTGTTTTTATCAATGCCAAATTCTTTGATGAGAAAATCCGCATAGGAAGCGTCCCAGTTCGGATAAAAGCAGGCTGCCGATTTTAAGTATTCTTTTGCCTTTAACGTGTTCTGACCGAACAGAATCGTCGGGCTTAATTCGCGTGAAAAGCAAAGTGCCGAGAGTGCTGTTTCGTTTTCCCATACCGGCTGTCCGTTATAGGTAATCTCACCTGAACCTGCACGGTTTTGACCTGTCATAATACTCAAAAGCGTTGTTTTGCCAACACCGTTTCGGCCAATCAGTCCATAGATATGTCCCGGCTCAATCGTCAGATCTACACCTTTTAGTACCTCTTTGTTCCCATACGATTTGGTCACCTGTCTGCATACAAGACAATTTTCACTCATCGTCATACGCCTCCCTGCTTGTTACAGTGTCGTTTTTCCCTCCATTGCGGAGGAAACCATTTTTAAGAGTTCTTCTTTTGTGATGTTTAGAACATTTGCCTCTGCGGCAAGTCCCACCACATACTGCTTGTAAAAATTCGATTTTCTCTGTGCTACAATTTGTTTCACGGCACCCGCCGAAACAAACATGCCAATCCCTCGCTTTTTATACAAAATGCCGCGCTCCACGAGCAAATTTAATCCTTTCGCCGCGGTCGCGGGATTGATTGCATACATCCGCGAGAGCTCGTTTGTCGACGGAACGCGCTCTTCCTCCAAAAGTATCCCGCGCAAGATCTGATCCTCGATCATTTCTTCAATCTGCAGGTAAATGGATTTTTCATCGGAAAGTTGCAATCGTTTCACCTCCGTGGTTCATTACTTGTGTAATTAACTATATCACCAATAAAGCTTCTTGTCAACAAAAAAATAAAACGATCCGGAAAATTTTCCGGATCGTTTTTCAATCCAAATTATATCGCGTTTTTATCTCATTTTGTGTATACAGATGTTTTCTTGCCGGTCGCTTTCCATGCAAAAGCCAATCGGTTGTAATGGTAACCGCATCATGCCCTTGCTTAATGGGTTGTTGACAAATTGTTGCGTTGACAATACCGGATTGAATATATTCTTTGATGTTATCCGTATCGTCCACCGTAATAATTTTGATTTTTTTCTCTAAACCGCATTCTTTCACTGCACGGATTCCGCCGTCAATGCCGCCTGCACAAAAATACAGTGCGTCCAGTTGATACGTGCAAAGCATCTCCTTCGTCACGCGATAGCCGATCTCGTTATCATCTTCGGTTTCAGCAACAGCTTTTACATGAATCCGTGGATAATCCTGTGCGCAGACTCCTGAAAAGCCATCCACACGCTGCTGATGGCCGAGGATAGAAGCAGAGCCCGTTAAAATTCCCACAGAAATCTCTCCTGCTGTAATCTGCCCGAGAATTTCCGCAGCAGTCTGACCGCTTCGAATATAGTTACAGCCAATGAAGCAAAGCTTTGAAAGACCTGTCACATCCATATTCAACGTGACAACTGCAAGATCTTGTTGTGCAATCTGATTTAGTTTCGCAATTACGCGCGGATCATTGATCGGCGTAATGACAAGTGCGTTGGGCGGTTCTTTCATAAGCTCATCAATTTTGTGAAGCTGTTCTTCTACAGAAAAGCCCGTCAGTTCAAACGTTTCGACTGTAATACCGTAGGAACGAATCTCAGCCATTCCGCGCTGTATCCCAATTCTTATCTTCTCAAAAAAGGGGTTTTGCCCAGAGTTCAACAAAATATCAATCCGTAATTTCCGCTTGGAAATCGCAAGTGCTTTTGCCACTGCATTTGGCTCATAATTTAACTCTTTTGCAATTCGGCGAACGTGCGCAGCCACCTCTGCATTGACACCCGGTCGATTATTCAGTGCACGATCCACTGTTCCCCGGGACACACCTGCTTTTTCAGCAATCATCCGTATGGTCACCGCCATAAAACAACCTCCTTTCTTTTCCATTACGCTTATTATATAATTCTGTTTGATGGCTTGTCAAGGAATTGTCGATCCGACTAAAAATGCGTTTTGGAATTCCAAAACGCATTTTCTCTTATGAAACAGATTCCGGCAATTCTTTATTGCCGCGACGTTTTAACAGCTTTGGTTTCGCTTCTCCACGCACCACTTCACCGGTAATTGTCACTTTTTTGACGTCCGGGCTCGACGGGATCGTGAACATCAAATCCCCCAGAATCCCCTCGAGGATACCGCGCAGTCCGCGTGCGCCTGTTTTCCGTTCGATTGCAAGCTTTGCAATCTCTGCAAACGCATCGTCGGTAAAGACAAGCTCCACACCGTCCATCGCAAACAGCGACTGATACTGTTTGACAAATGCGTTTTTCGGCTCGGTGAGAATTCGTTTGAGCATCTCTTCATCAAGCTCTTCGAGCACTGCGATCACCGGAATACGGCCGACTAGTTCCGGAATCAAACCGTATTTCACCAGATCGTGCGGAATAACCTGCTTCATGATATTGCCGCCGGTTTTCTCCTCTTTGGAAAAAACTTCACCGCCGAAACCGAGCGAACCTTTTTTCGAACGGTTTGCGATGATCTTTTCGATTCCGTCAAATGCACCGCCGCAGATAAACAGGATGTTTTTCGTGTTTACCTGGATATATTCCTGATGCGGATGCTTCCGTCCGCCCTGCGGCGGCACATTGGAAACCGTACCTTCGATGATTTTAAGCAGTGCCTGCTGCACACCCTCGCCGGACACGTCACGTGTAATCGACGTATTCTCCGATTTGCGGGCGATCTTGTCGATCTCATCGATATAGATGATGCCGCGTTCTGCTGCCTGCACGTCAAAATCTGCCGCCTGAAGAAGCCGTACGAGCACGTTTTCGACGTCGTCACCGACGTAGCCTGCCTCGGTCAGTGTCGTTGCATCGGCAATGGCAAACGGCACATCCAAGAGTTTTGCGAGTGTCTGTGCAAGCATCGTTTTACCGACGCCGGTCGGACCAAGCAGCAAGATGTTGCTCTTTTGAATCTCGACATCGTCGTCCGCGCCGCCTGCAATTCGTTTATAGTGGTTATACACCGCAACCGCTAAACGCCGTTTTGCCTCGTCCTGACCGATGACATATTCATCAAACACCGCTTTGATCTCCGCTGGTTTTAACACGATCATATCATCGCCGTGTCCTTTTTTATGGCTGGCAGACGGAAACGGATTTTCGTCGTTTAACATCTGATAGCACAGATAGACACACTCATCGCAGATAAACGCGCCGTTCGAGTAAAGCAGGCGGTCTACTTCTTTTTCGCTCTTGCCGCAGAAGCTGCAGCAGGGCATTTTTCTTTCATCGTGATTGTTGGGCATAGCCACACCCCTTTTTGCTTATCGTTTGGAAATAACCTTGTCGATGAGGCCGTATGCGCATGCTTCGTCCGCAGACATAAAATAGTCGCGCTCGCAATCGCGGGTGATCTCCTCCACCGATTTGCCGGTGTTCTCCGCAAGGATTTCATTCAAATGCTTTTTCATTTTGATGATCCGGTTTGCCTGAATCTCGATATCGGTTGCCTGACCCTGGCTGCCGCCGGACGGCTGGTGAATCATCACTTCACTGTTAGGCAGTGCGAAACGTTTGCCTTTTGCACCGCTCGAAAGCAGAAATGCGCCCATTGAAGCTGCCATGCCGATGCAAATCGTAGACACATCACATTTGATATACTGCATTGTGTCATAGATTGCCATGCCGGCTGTGATCGAGCCGCCCGGGCTGTTAATATAGAGGCTGATGTCCTTATCCGGGTCCTGACCCTCAAGATACAAAAGCTGCGCCACAACAAGCGATGCCGACGCATCATTGACTTCCTCACACAGCATGATAATACGGTCATTTAACAACCGCGAAAAAATGTCATACGAACGCTCACTGTTGCCGGAACGTTCCACAACCATTGGGACTAAACTCATTTTCTGAAACTCTCCTTTCAAAAAAGCGCAAAGTATGTCGAAATATTCGTTCAACGAAGAAATGTTTAACACATGAACTGCAAACGCCGCCCGTGTGTTAAACATTCCCCTTCCTGAACGTATTGATTATTTTACGACAGCTGTCTCTTTCACAAGATCAACTGCTTTGTTGACAGCAACGTCTTTGCTAAGCTCTGCTGCTGCAATGTATTTTTTCACCTGATCTGCTTCCATCTGATACATCTCAGCCAGTTTTTTGTACTCAGCTTCCAAGTCTTCGTCGGAAACGGTGATGTTTTCAACCTCTACGATTTTCTCAAGTGCCAGACGGATCTGCACGCGTTTTTTCGCCTGCTCTTCAAAGGTCTGACGGAACGAAGCGATCTCCATGCCGGTGTATTTCAGGTAAGTTTCAAGGTTCATGCCCTGACCCTGCAAACGATAGTCAAAGTCGCGGACCATGTCGTCGATTGCTGCTTCGTACATCTCGTTCGGGATGTCTGCTTCCATGTTCTCGATCACTTTGTCGATCAGCTTGTTTTCGACGTCGGTGTCAGCAGCTTTTTCGTTCTGCTCTTCCATTTTTTTTCGGATATCCGCTTTCAGCTCGTCGAGCGTATCAAACTCGCTGACGTCTTTTGCAAACTCATCGTCGAGTGCCGGTACTTCTTTTGCTTTGATCTCATGCAGTTTGCATTTGAACACTGCTTCTTTACCTTTTAACTCTTCTGCGTGATACTCCTCCGGGAAGGTGACGTTTACGTCGAACTCATCGCCGATGTTGTGGTTTTCAAGCTGCGGCTCAAATCCCGGGATGAACTGGCCGGAACCCAAAGTCAGGCTGTATTTTTCTGCTTTGCCGCCCTCAAACGGAACGCCGTCTACAAAGCCTTCAAAGTCGAACACAACAGTGTCGCCGTTCTGAGAAGCACGGTCATCCACGTCGATCTGACGAGCGTTTCTGTCCTGCATTGCTTTTAAACGGTTGTCAACGTCTTCGTCGGTGACTTCTTTGACAGTTTTCTCTACTTCGATGCCTTTGTAATCTTTCACGGTAACTTCCGGTTTTACAACGCATACAGCAGTAAATGTCACGCCGTTTTTGGTATCTGCTTCTTTCATCTCGACTTCCGGACGAGCAACAACCTCGAGTTTAGACTCTTCGATTGCTTCTGCCAGTGCAGCCGGGTACAGATCGTTGATTGCATCCTCAAAGAAAACGCCCTCGCCATACAGTTTCTCAACCATTTTGCGCGGTGCTTTGCCCTGACGGAAGCCCGGAACATTGATTTTTTTGATGTTCTTTTTGTATGCTTTTTCGATTGCTTTTTCAAACGCTTCTGCGTCGATGTGAATCGTCAGCTCATGTTTGTTTTTTTCGAGCTCTTTCGTTGCTGTTAAACTCATATTCGTCCTCCATATGAAACGTTGTCATACGGCAGTTTTTGATCTTTTCTATACTGCCGCAGTTTACGTTTTATTATACCATACCCGTTTTCAGAAAAGCAAGCGAAATCCGCGAAATTCTGCGGCTTTGCGCGACTTTTTCAAAAAGCGAGCGTAAAAACCTCTCAAAACTCCACCTCAACCGGTGTAAAATCAATATAATCACACGACACGAGGCGCAGATCAATCCCCTGATACTCGCCGTCAATCGCATAGCGATGACCATTGCCGTGGATGTGTCCGTAATAACAGCGCTTGACGCCGTACTCCTTGAGCACATCGAGGATCTCCGTGCACTCATAGATATAGTAAGCCGGCGGATAGTGCATGAACACAATCGGTTCGCCGCCCAGTTTTTTTCCGGCTTCCAGCGAAAGCCGCAGTCTGCCGGCCTCGCGGTTTAAGACCTTCTTGTCCACCTGCTCGCCGTGTTCGCTCACCCAGCCGCGTGTACCGCAGATAACGTGATGCTCTCCGACCTTAAACGCATTATTAAAGAGAAACGACAGCGTATCAAAGCCGTTTTGTTCAAAAAACGAAATCGTCTTTGCATAGGTGGAAAACCAGTAATCGTGATTGCCGCGGAGAATGATCTTTTTGCCGTTTAACCCGTTTAGAAACGCGAAGTCGGCCTTTGCCTCTGCAAGCGACATCCCCCACGAAATATCGCCGCCGACAACCACCATA
The DNA here is from genome assembly GCA_944386285.1 of uncultured Clostridia bacterium. Taxonomy (GTDB): domain Bacteria; phylum Bacillota; class Clostridia; order Oscillospirales; family Ruminococcaceae; genus Paludihabitans. The sequence goes on from CALXAM010000058.1 coordinate 13,411, forward strand.
TCTTCATCGGAAACAACGCGGTTCCAGTTTTCCTCAAGCCGTGCGACATGGTCATGCCAGCCTTTAAAAATATCCATCGGTTTATCGCATCCGAATGACAAATGCGGATCGCTGATGGTGTAAAGCCGCACTGGTTTTCCCCCTTTCTGACTTTGATATCAAAGCAGCTTACAGATTAAGCATCTCTGCAACCGTTTCTTTGATGTTCTCACGCGGAATCGAGCCGGTGAAACGCACCGGTTTTTCTTTTAATTCACTGAGCGCTTTTGGCACCGGAAGACCAGACAGTCTGCAGAGCGTGTCGATCTGGTCATACTCATCTTCCGGCAGTTCATCATACACAGCGCTTAACACGCTCTGTGCAAATTTATACGGATTTGCTGTCGATGCAATCAGCGTGAGCGTATCGTCGCCTGTTTCCTTTTTATAGTCCTCATAGACCGAAACCGCTACCGCTGTATGCGTGTCGCACAGATACGATTCTTCTTCAAATGCTTCACGAATCGTTTCTTTGGTGCGGGTGTCGTCACAGCATCCGCCATAGAAATGTTCAGACAGCTTTTCTTTGACTTCGTCGCTGATTGTAAATGTACCCGTTTTTGCGAGCGAATCATACCATGCGCGCACCTGTACGTCGTCCTCGCCGCACAGATCATACAGTAAGCGCTCCAGGTTCGACGAAATCAGAATATCCATCGACGGGGAGATCGTTGCATGGAACGCGCGGTTTTTATCGTATGTGCCGGTGCGAATGAAATCGGTAAGCACATTGTTTTCGTTTGATGCGCAGATAAGTTTTCCAAACGGCACACCCATTTTCTTTGCATAATATGCCGCCAAGATATTGCCAAAGTTGCCGGTCGGTACGCAGACATTCACCGTGTCGCCCAGTTTGATCGTTTCATCCTGCACAAGCTGTGCATATGCGGCGACATAATAAACCACCTGCGGCACGAGGCGTCCCCAGTTAATGGAGTTCGCCGAAGAAAACTGCTTTCCGTTTTTCTCCATGGATGCACGCAGTTCTTCGTCCACAAAAATTGTTTTGACGGCAGTTTGTGCATCGTCAAAATTGCCTTTGATTGCGCAGACGGCGACGTTTTCGCCCTCCTGCGTGGTCATCTGGCGTTTCTGCATCGGGCTTACACCGTCTTCCGGATAGAACACGATCATACGAGTGCCCGGCACGTCGCAGAAGCCCTCAAGCGCCGCTTTTCCGGTATCGCCGGACGTTGCCACCAGAATGACAATTTCATTTTCGCAGTGCTGAATCTGGGCGGAGGTGGTGAGCAGATGCGGCAGGATCTGAAGCGCCATATCTTTAAACGCGCAGGTCGGACCGTGCCAAAGTTCGAGCATCTGTGCGGTGTCGTTTAACTCCTCAATTCGAATAATCGAATCGGAACCGAATTTTTTCGCGGAATACGCACGCTCCACGCATGAAACGAGCTGTTCATCGGAAAAATCGCTCAAAAACAGCGACAGCACTTCGATGGCGCGCTCCTGGTACGGCTTTTCGGAAAGTCCCTCGAGATCGTCAAGCGTCAGTTCCGGAAATGACTCCGGCACAAACAGTCCGCCGTCTGCGGAAAGACCTTTTAAAATCGCTTCGGATGCGCTCACGCGCACCGCACTGTCCCGTGTACTTTTAAACATCATACAAAATCACCCTCCGTCCGAGCGTCCGTTTAAAAAATGACGCTGCGTTTTCATAAAACAATCGGTCAGCAACCGTTTGATCGTACCATTTTACCACACTTTCATACAAGGTGGCAAGCTTTTGCGCAGAGTTTGCAAACGAAGGCATCACCGCACCGTCAAAATCGGTGCCGACAGCAACCGTTCGAATACCGCCTAACGAAAGCATCCGGTCAAGATGGCGGTGCACGTCTTCCTCGGTGCAGTCCGTTTCACCGTTTAAAAACAGCGGATATAAGTTAATTCCGCAAATGCCGCCGCGCCGCACAATTTCTAAAAACTGTGCATCCGTGAGATTGCGCGGATGACTGCATACCGCACGCAGATTCGAATGTGTACACAAAAGCGGACCATCGTCAAACGAAAATACATCATCGACACTCTGGTCGTTCATATGCGAAAGATCAGGAAGGATGTTGACTTCCCGCATCTGCGCAAGGCACGCTTTTCCGAATGCGGTAAGCCGTTTTTGTGAACCGACACCGCCTGCCAAGTCGTTTTCACCGTTCCAGACGAGCGTGAGCATCCTCACCCCGCGTCTCGCGAGTTCTGCCACCCGTGACACATCGCCGCCGAGCACCGTTGCGCCTTCTACAGAAAGCATCGCCTGGCACACACCGGGCGTTTCCGCTCCGTCTGGATCATAAAGCGTAATCTGTTCAGGGAACTGCCGCAATGTTGCGCAAAAAAGTGCTTCCATTTTGCAAAACCGCTCCCATGCCGCCTCACCCACGACATCGCTTTCGATAAAGCAGGCAAACGTCTGCACCCATGGGATACCGAGCGCATTCACCCGCTCAAGGTCAAAATGACCACCATTTTTTATGATCGGCTCACCGCAGTCGATGCATCGAGCCAATGTGTCGCAATGTAAATCAAAAATACGTATCGGAACCACTCCCGTCAAATGCCTGCTCTAAATATACAATCTTCGATGGTGTTTTTAGTTCTCCCGCCGAAAAATAGACAGACGCCGCATCAAACCGCAAAAACGTACAATCCGGATGCGTCTGCGCATAGACAGCAGCGGCCTTGATCAGCTTTTTCTGCTTCGACGGCGTGATGGACGCTTCCGGCGTGATCTTCGTGCTCCATTTGCGCGATTTCACCTCGACAAACGCGGTGATATTGCCGTTTCTTGCGACAATGTCGATCTCACCGTGCGGTGCGGCATGAAAGTTTGTTTCTAAGATCGTATAGCCTTTTGCGCGAAGGAAATCACAGACTGCCTGCTCGCCCGCTTCACCGCGCTGTGCGGCAGGACTTTTTTCGCCCGGCGTATATTTTTTCAAAAACGATTTTCGGTGCACCGGCGAAATGCCGAACGCATCCAAACATTGATAGTGAAGCGCCGTGCCGTATCCCTTGTGCTTTTCAAACTGATACTGCGGATAGTCCTCCGCCAGCTGCTTCATATAACGGTCACGGGCCACTTTTGCAAGAATCGAAGCCGCCGCAATCGATGCGGAAGTCGCATCACCTTTGACGACACACTCCGCCGGAACAAGAAGCGGCGGCATTTGATTCCCGTCCACTAATACATACGACGGCGAAACACTCAGTCCCTCGACGGCGCGCTTCATCGCCAGAAATGTGGCGTTTAAAATATTATATGTGTCAATTTCCTCGACAGAAGCGGTCGCAATGCAATAGGCGACAGACTGTTCACAAATCACATCAAACAGCGCTTCCCTCTTTTTCTCAGAAAGCTTTTTCGAGTCGTTTAATCCTTCGATCACGGCATCCGGTTTTAAAATGACCGCCGCCGCATACACATCGCCTGCCAACGGGCCGCGTCCCGCCTCATCGATACCGCACAAAAACGGCGTGTCGAACGTTTTGTCATACGAAAACAAATCCATTGTTATTCCTCCGGCGGCTCTTCAAACGTGATCTTGCCAAGTTTGCCGCCGCGGTATTCATCCATGACAGTGATTGCCGCACGTTCGGTATTCACTTCACCGCCCGAAATAAGCATACCGCGCTTTCTGCCGGCTAACTCCAACAGTTCATAGCCGTCAAGGCCGTCAAGCTCTGTCATTTTAAACCGCTCGACGAGTCGCTGCGGATAATGATCAGCAAGATAAGATAAAAGCCGCATCGCAAGCAGCTCGATATCAACGACACCGTCTTTGACCGCACCGGTAAATGCCAGTTTTTCGCCGACCAGCGGATCTTCAAACTTCGGCCAGAGTACACCCGGCATATCTAAAAGCTCCACATCTTTGTCAAGGCTTACCCACTGTTTGCCGCGCGTAACGCCTGGACGGTCTTCCGCTTTCGCTCGCTTTGCACCTGCCACGCGGTTGATAAACGACGATTTACCGACATTCGGCACGCCCACTACCATGATCCGGATCATGCGGCCTGCCATGCCCTGTGCTTCGCGTCTGGCAATCAGCGAGGCAAGCGTCTGTTTAACAAGCGGCAGAAACGCCGAAATGCCTGCGCCTGTTTTACAGTCGCACGCGAGCGCCGGCACACCGATTTTCTTATAATAGGAAAGCCACCGCTTTGTCGCCGCAGGGTCAGCGTTATCACATTTATTCAAAACGATCATGCGCGGTTTTGCTTCGATCCAGCGGTCAAGTTCTGGATTGCGGCTGCTCTGCGGAATGCGCGCATCCGTGATTTCAAGTACCAAATCGACAAGCTTTAAGTTCGCGCCGATCAAACGTCTTGTTTTTGCCATATGGCCGGGAAACCATTGAATCGAAGGGATCTCGATTCCGCGGGATTCCATCATTTCTTCCATGTCTGTTTCCTCCGTTTTCTATTATCCGATTGTTCCAAACGCATCGAGCGGCCAAATACGGAAAAACGCTTTTCCGAATACATTCTCAACCGGTACAATGCCCACAGCCGCCGCTCGCGAGTCAAGCGAATTATTCCGATTGTCACCCATCACAAATACATAGCCATCCGGAATAGTCACAGGCAACTGTGTATTTCCGCCCATATAGCTCGGCTGTTGCATTGCTTCCGTGAGATACGGCTCCTCTATCGCTTCTCCGTTTATCGTTACTTCATTTGCCGTATAATCAATATCAATCGTATCTCCTGCAACTGCAATGACACGTTTCACTAACGGAAGATCATTCTCACGGTGAATGACAACAATATCGCCACGAGAAAGCTCCGTATAAAGCGGCGTTGTAAGAATCCGATCATTATGATGAAGTGTATCTACCATGGAGTTGCCATCTACCACCATCACACGCACAACAAATGTATTTAAAAGCAATACAATTCCAACTGCAATGGCAATGGTCAAAACCCAGCTCAAAATTTCCTTTTTCAAATTCAGCGGCTCTTTTTCCTTCTTTCCTGTCGCCACTTCCTGTGCTGCCATTTTCTTTTGTTTGGTTGAAACGCGCATCAAAAGTCCTCCTTCAGATGAAGATCCTAAAATAACAAAAGGGACGGAATGAACCGCCCCTTTCTCACCCATCTCGAGTACCGAACGGTACCAGACGCTGTGTTTAGTTTTTGATTTTGTTTTTGACTTTTGCAGCCTTGCCAACGCGACCACGCAGGTAGTACAATTTTGCACGGCGAACATGACCGTTTCTAACAATCTCTACTTTTGCAACATTCGGAGAATGTACCGGGAAAACTCTCTCGATACCGCAGCCATGTGCGAGGCGGCGAACTGTAAATGTCTCCTGAATGCCACCGTGTTTCATTGCAATGACAGTGCCTTCAAAGATCTGAATTCTCTCTTTGTCGCCCTCTTTGATTTTGCAGTGTACTTTAACCGTATCACCGATTTCCATTGCCGGTTTGTTCTCTTTCATGCTTGCGCCAGCAATCAGTTTCAATGCGTCCATGTGTGTTCCTCCCAAAAATAACGTTTCAGACGTTCGTGCCCATACTGTGCAGAGGACCGCCCGCTTAAATATTGAAAAACCTTTTCTCATTAATCCCCACGAAAACTCGCGGAAGCCGTTTTAAAAAACGGCCGACAGCCCGGTCAAACAAATGCACAGACAGCTGTTCTACGCTCGAAGGAATTCACCCGAAAACGGGCGCATTTATGCCATGAGCAGATTAATGCCTAACTATGATAGCATAAACCGCACTGTATTGCAAGCGTTTCTTTTCAAAAAGATGAAAAAAAGCCGTCAAAAACGCATTTCTATAAAAAAAGAGGTTGATTATTGTAAAAAGGTGTGCTATGATATTAAGGAAAATCGCGGACTTTGCATGTTTTCATGTGTTCGCGCAATACTTTAAATATAAATGGAGGTTGCCACTTTGGACGCACTGAAAATCGTTGCAAGCGTGCTCTTGCTCATTGCAAGTATCATGATCATTGTGTTGGTTCTGATGCAGAACAGCAAACAGTCTGGCCTTTCTGCTTTAAACGCTTCTGCTGATTCCTACTTCAGCAAAAACAAAGGCAGAACGCTTAGCGCAAAAATCGTTTCGCTCACAAGAATTTTCGTCATCATCTTCTTTGTTTTAACGATTGCGCTGAACCTGTTCGTTGCACATTTGAAATAATGATTGCAAAAAACGCCCTGTGGTTTTACGACAACAGGGCGTTTTTTATGTCCTGATTTTCTGTTATACAAGGTGAATAATAGATAGGAGAATCTTATGAATGATCAATTAAAAAAGCGGATTCTCTCCGCTTTGCAAAGCGCCGGAAGACGTGGAATGCGCTTTTCCGAACTCTCCCGCCGGTGCTTCATTTCAAGACAATTAGAACCACAATTCCGTGCCTGTCTGCGCGTACTCGAGCAGGAAAAACAAATTACCGATACCCGCTATGTGATCTATCACAATCAAGCTGCAGGGATTCGTGAGGCAGTTGTCACCCGTTTAAACCGCACGTTCGGGTTTGTTAAACTGTGCGACACCGAAGAGGAAATGTTTATTCCGGGCAAATTTTTTATGGGCGCAATGCTCGGTGACCGTGTCATGGTAGCACCTCTGCCCTCTCGCGGAACTTCTCCCGAAGGCGAAGTGGTGCGTATTTTAGAAACCGCACACGCTTCGTTTACCGGAACATTTCTGCTTGAGGACGGCGTTCCGATGGTTCAGCCCGATACGATGATTAAATTCCCGTTAAAGATTGCACCGCACGATACAAACGGCGCAGAGGAAGGCGATAAAATTTTATGCGTCGTCGTAAAACGCGGAAAATCTCATGCGGAGCATATCGCCCGTGTCATTCAAACATACGGTGACAGCCAGAAGGCGTCCCACTGTGCCGATGCAATACTGGATGCAAACGATATCAAGCTCTCATTTCCATCTCTCGTTACAGAAACTGCTGACAAGCTGTGTGCACGCGGTATCACGCCTCTTGACGAAGAGGGACGCACCGATTTAAGACATCTGCCGATTTTCACAATCGACTCCGCGGAATCAAAAGACTTGGACGACGCCGTTTCGATCGAACGCACTGAAACCGGCTACCGCTTAGGCGTTCACATTGCGGACGTTTCGCACTATGTCAAACCAAACACCCCGCTTGACACGGAAGCATTTCGCCGCGGCACCAGCATCTATTTTGCAGATCGCGTGATTCCGATGCTGCCGCCATCGCTTTCAAACGGTATTTGTTCATTAAATCCCAATGAAGACCGTCTTGCTTTTTCATGCTTTATGGATATTTCCGCTGATGGCCAGCTTTGCGGCTGGAAATTTGAAAAGTCCATCATCCGTTCTCGTGTGAAGGGCGTTTATAAAGAATTAAATGCCATTTTGGACGGCTCCGCTCCCGAAGAACTTCTAAAAAAATATGACGGTCTGACCGACGATATTGTTTTGATGAAAGAGCTTGCCGATATTCTCACCGAAAATAAACGCCGCCGCGGTGCGCCTGATATTGAAACCCGTGAGAGCTATATCATCTTAGACGAAAACCACGTCGCAATCGACATCACCGAACGCAGCCGCGGCGCTTCGGAAGTGATGATCGAGGAATTCATGCTCATGGCAAACGAGGCAGCAGCATCATTCGCAAAAGAAAACAAACTGCCATTTATCTTCCGTGTGCACGAACCGCCTGCCGAGGAAAAGTTATCCAATCTGTACACCACATTAAAAGCACTCGGTCAGCCCTGCGCAGACATTAAGCCCGGCCTTCCCGCCGCAGCGCTTGCACAGGCGCTCCGCCAGGCAAAAGGCCTCTCCTGCGAGCCGCTTGTAAACGTGTTGGTTCTCCGTTCCATGTCGAAAGCAAAATATTTTGAAGAACCGCTCGGTCACTACGGATTAGTGCTTCAAAATTACGCACAGTTTACCTCTCCGATTCGTCGTTATCCGGATCTTTCAATTCACCGCATTTTAAGCGATTTTCTCGCTGGCATTCCTGCAAATCTGCTGTGGGAGAAATACGGCGACTTCGTCAAACGATCATCGAAACAATCAACTGAAACCGAAATTCAAGCGATGACGCTTGAGCGTCAGTGTGACGACTGCTACAAAGCCGAATATATGAAACCTCGCGTCGGCGAAGAATTTGACGGATATATTTCGTCACTTGCACCGCATGGCATTTATGTAGAGCTTGCAAACACGGTAGAAGGCCTGATCCGCATGGATGCGCTGCCTGAAGGTGAATATGATCAAAACGAAATGATTTCTTTAAAGAATCTTACAACCGGTGATATTTACCGGATCGGCGATCCTATCCGCATTCGCTGTGATAAAGCCGATGTCAGCACCGGAAAAATTGATTTTTCTCCCGTTTTCTAAAAAGCAAAACCATCATCTGTTAGGATGCAGATGATGGTTTTTTTCTGTTTCTTTTTTCTTTACGCAATAAAACCGGCTCGGGCAAATCTGTGCATTTTAAAATTTGCTGTGCTTCATAAAGTGGAATATTCGGAATCACGTGTCGCTTTTTCCCTTCTGAAAACGTATCGATTACCACATCACAGCAACCTGAAATAAACTGCATACAGCTTCGTTTCACTTGAATGGACACAATCCGTTCCCGCGGTACAATCACTGTTTTAAACCGATAGAGAAACGTGTATCGAAGCGTATACACGCCATTCTTGACGCCAATTCCAGTATGGAAGAACGAAACGATCTTTACAATGAGATACCAGACGCACGGAACCTCTGACATAAGCCACAGAAACAGCAATGTACTGTGCAGATCAGGGACTAACCGCCAAACAATCCACCAAAAAAGCGATACACCGCCAATCCATGCAGCAGGCGGAATGAGAAATCGGCTTAAATAACGTACACGCGGCTTTACCGTTGCCCGACACAATGAAAATTCAGGCAAAAGCAACCGTAAGTTATTTTGAAACTCTTCCCGATCACAGGAAGGCATCAGTACCGATAATTCATCCTTTTTCTTTCCGTATCCATTCGCATGCAAAAACACACTATAAAGGCCCAAAGCCTTGGTAAACACATTTTGCTGCATCTCAACCAAATTGATACGGGAAACGGTAATATCATATAACCGCCGTGAAATCAGTCCGCTTTCAATTCGAAGCCAGTTTCCGCGCCGTGCTGCTGAAAAACGAAGGTGCCGGATCAAATTCACTAAAAATGACATGCACCATCCGCCTAAGATGAGAAGTCCCACCATTGCCGCAGCAGGCGGAATGCCTTGCAGCAGCCAGCCGGTTACCGTTGTGAGCTGATCAAATACCTCTCGCTCAATATTTCTGCCAAGTACCTTTCCGGCACCGGAAAACAGTGTTGATAAAAACAGCACACCGCCCAATGAATTAGAGGCAATCAGCGAAAGTATCGCAATATTCCTGTTTTTCGGAAGATATACACGTTCAATCTTCTGCGGCTGATCTCGCAGTGCACGACATTTTTCCACCAGCGGATCTGCCTCTTTCTTTTTCAGCAGCATAGAAAAATCAGACGAATGCGCATCTCCTCCATCCGTATCAGCACTAACATAAACAGCGCGCAGCGGCATGAGATAAAACAACCGCTCTTTTGCGACAACACTCAATTTTTCATAAGGGATCAGCTGTGTCTGTACAAAGAAAATTCCACGCTTCCAACGAATTCCTGATTCTTCCAAACGATATCCCCGCCGTTGCCAGCGGATAAATCCAAGACCAATAATTAAAAGAATAATCAGTAAATCAAACCACGCGCCGCGCAGCCAGTCTATCAGTAAATTCGTCGTAAACAGCAGTGAGTAGATCGCACGGAGCACAGGAAAAATTAAGAGGCCTAAAAACCGGGAAACAGAGAGCAGAATATCAATCGGGTGCGCATGCGCATACTCTTTCATTCAATCCCTCCATAAAGCTCTTGTTCCAATTCCTCCGCCTGCTTTTCATGTACCATGTGAACAACTGCCGTTCCACCTGCCGCACGTACAACCAGCGTAGCGATATGGAGCATCGAACTGACAGGACCTTGCACACGTGTGATAAATGCAATCCGTTCACGATGCATCACACGCGTTTTGGGAAACAATACTCCACCATGGCACATCAAACAGGTATCATCTACACAATAGATAATCGACATCCAAAGAAGCGGAAGATATAAAAATGAAGTCAGCACATAAACGGCGCCCAACACCCATAAAAGCAAATACCAAAGCCATGTTCCCGGTACAAAAATAAGCAGAACCAATGCTGCCAAAAGAATTGCCGCCAAAAAAGCCGCACATTCCCACCAAACAAGCACGCGTTTTTTCAATGTAATCTGCTTCATTTGACACCTCCCTCCATTCACTTCCTTTAGTATATGTTCTTTTTGATTGTATCATGTTTTCAATCGAACAGCAATCTTTATACAAAAAATACCGGCTGAAATGATATCATTTCAGCCGGTATTTTACTTTCCGGTTAAGATAACACATAAATCTCTACGGTTTTCGCACCGAATAAACAGCTCTCCGTATACGTTGAGAAGAACAAGTCAACCAGGCAAACACCGTTTGTCACGGCAGGACCCGTATCTGCAACCACGGAATAACCATATACAAATGAGCCGTCCGGTGTTTTAATATATAATTTCGTACCACGCGGGAATTGGCTCAAATTCATTGCAACGTGCCCGGGCTTGAGCTTTGTCGGACGTCCAAGCGCCGAATAAGCGGTTGCTTTTCCGGTTACTTTATATTTATACGAAATCGGATTTCCGTTTGCGTCAAGCGCAATCTCCTGACTCGGAATCAACTGAGAAACCGGACCATCCGGATCGCCTACAAGCACCTGAGCGGATACCGGAGAAACGGTTACCTCCTCGCTGAGTACTTCCTCTTCTACAAGTTCGCCGTCAATATATGTGCGTTTTGTTTTTGTTTCCTGCACACCATTTTTGCCGGCAGATAATACACGTGTTTTTCCTTCTGCAAGCGTACGAGTCGGGAACTCGATCGTACCAAACGGGATTTCTGTCTGTGTCGTTACCGTTTCGTATGTGACACGGTTAATTGTAACCGCCATGCCATCATAAATCGGTTCTGTAAGCGATACATTCAACAAATCATCATCCGTAACGGTAAGCTCAGCCGCATCAAGCGCATCCTGAACGGTTCCTTCTGTAAGCCATACCACATGATCTGTGCCATCGGCTGAAATCGTGATTTCGCTTGCGCGATTGATGGTAATCGTTGCACGGTTATTTTCAAATCCTGAAAACGTATATTCGTCGTGTTCTGATAAAGTAATCGATTCCTGTTTTAAAATTTCTTCCGGTTCGCTGCAGGAAGTTAAAGCAACTGTCTGTGTTCCCTCATCATCAATCAGCACGGAGTACTTTGCAAAGGTTGCGCCGCCAAATACACTGATTAAAAGAACACTAATCAAAGATACCAGTGTAAGACGCATCCACTTGGAACCAAACAGTGCTTTGCACCTGTGTTGAATCGTTTCCATGAGTCGCCCTCCAATAATTTCGAAATTCAATTCATTTCACTTTCTTGGCGAAAACGGTTCCGATGTTTTGTAACCATTGTTACCGTTTTGTAAGTATTATATTCACTTGATCGTGTTTTGTCAAAGGCTTTTTTATACGAATTTTTAGTACTTTTGCACAATCATATTTCCTTTTATACCCATAAGCGATGGATATTCATTCCAGAAAGCTTTCTTTTTCGATCAAAAGCATTTATTTTTTTAAAAATTAAAACGTACTGCCTGTGCAAAAGGCTGAATCGGGAGTTTCCTATTTGATGGTTATTTTGCGTTTGTAATTCAACATATTTTATTTATTTTTATCTTTTATAAACAAAAACGCAAAATACAAAAAGTATATTTTTTTTGATTTACTTTAATTGTATAATTTAATGAACTAATAATGAATAAATAAATAGTTTAAACTTGAAATTGACTGTTTTTTTGCTTTTTCTCATCGTATTCTTTTCTGCAAAAAGAAATCCGGTACAAAACATTACAAATTGTAATTGTTCTGTACCGGATTTTTTGCTTTTTTTAATTAAGAAACGAACGAAATGATCATATCTGCCGCACGATCATAAATCCAAACGAGCAATTCTGCTGGTGGAAACACTGATATCGCCTTTTTCAATTGATTAAGCGTCTGAAAGAAACCATTGGCAGAAAACGAGTAACTTTCACCGCCAAAATAAATTTGTTCTTCTGTTGTTTGCTCGAGAATGGTACTTCCATGCGCAAAAGATGCCATCTGATCGTACGCTGCCAGTAAGAAAAATCCTGTTAGTGCGATCAACAGTGTTAAACAAAGTGCAAGCCAAAATGTCCGAAAGTGAATGTACGATTTCATATTCTTCTGATTCCTCTTATTCTTTTAGTGAAAGCAGCGTTTTTGCAAGCGATTTTCCTACCAATTCGCCACAGTAAACTGCTTCGGAAAGTGAGTTTGCATGCCCGCCCATTTCCAACAAAATAGATCCTGTCGTAAGATCCTGATTGTATTTTCGGTAACTAAACATAACCGGACGTGTCAGGGTGGGATAATCCTGCTCCATTTGATTCTGAAGCGCCGCACTGAGCTTTAAGTTTTCGAGATAATTCGGCATATTCATTGTGCCATCGTCCGCCCCGGAAATAATCATTACCTGTGCACAGGATTTTCCATTGATTGTTGTCGTAGGTGCAACAATCGTATTGGTATCCGGCTGAATTGCATCTCGATGTACATCCAGAACTACTTTAATAGACGGATATTTTTCTAAATACGCTTTAACCGTTTCCGCAGATCGTTCATACGATCCATTATAAGAAGGATAGTCATGAAGCGTTTTATCATGAATTACGCCAATTCCTGCTGCTTCCAACTGCTTTGCAATTTCATCTCCAACTCGGCACATATTTTTCTGTGTATCGCGATTTCTTGACGGATATGAAGGATCAAACCAATCATATATACCCGGCTGATATGATTCTGTTGCATGCGAATGCATAATCAACACCTCCGGCGTTTTCTCATCCGCAAGAATTGAAAAAGCCGGTTTTTGTGCAATCGTCTGCTGAATTGTCTCTGTGCTCACTTTTGTGCTGTTTTTAATATAGCCGTGCTCCAGCGCAATATACGTTCCGCTTCCGCCGCCTTTATATTGCTGGCGTTTTACAACACCTGCATTTTCAGGTTTTGTAAGCGTCTGATCATCCAAATCAACAAATGTTTCCTGAGTGGAGGATTCTGTTATTTCTTCTGTTGAGGATTCAGGCAAGGTTTCTACCATATCTCCTGATGCCTCTACATCATTTTCAAGCGGATCTGCATCTCCAATACCGGCAATGACTTCTCCTACTGGAAATCCAAATGAAACAGAAGCAGAAAACAATGCTGTTTGTGCTAAAACAGTCGAAAATAATGGAATCGTTTTCATCACCGCCAAGTAACACAGCGTAATGCCGAGTCCCACTGCAACGATTTTAAAAAATCCTTTTTGCTTCGCCAAATGCCATCGCTTCATTATATAAATCCTCCCTGTGCATACACAGTACCCGTTTGTTAAAGGATGTCCCTGATACTGTGCGCTCTCCTGTTTTCCTATCTATATGCACGGGGTTCATTGATTTATGATTATGAAACGAGCGCCGACAACTCTTCAATTGTCAAATCAGGATGAAGCGCACAGTTAATAGAAAGCGCAATGGTTCGTGCCGCATGCTCTACTGCCTGATCGATCTCACGCGGCGTAATCACCATTGGAAACTGTTCTGTTTCTCCCTCTTTCGGAAAAGATAATTCCGTAACCGTAGGAACGCCCACAGCAATTACAGGGACGCCGATCGTCTGCTCAGAAAGCTCCGCACGGCAGTTTCCTACACCGGAACCAGGTGAAATGCCGGTATCGCATATTTGCACCGTCGTGAGCAGCCGTTGTATCTCTGCCGCCGCAAGTGCATCAATGACGATCACACATCCCCCTTTTGCAACATCAGCGATTCGACGCACAAATGCAGAAGATTCGATTCCTGTCTGTCCCATAACACCTGGACTGATTGCGCAAACGCTGCGAAGCGGCGGTAATGAAGGCAATGTGATCTCTTTCAAATGACGTGTCACCAAAATTTTCTCTACACTAAGCGGACCGACTGCATCCGGTGTAATCATCCGATTTCCAAGACCGGCCACAAGTACCGGGGCATATTGATCCTCAGGTAAAAACGTCTTGATTACATCAGACAGTTGTTTTACTTCCTCAAAAAAATCGGCAGGCGATTTACAGAAATTCTCTACAGTTACCGTGCAATATCGTCCCTTCGCCTTCCCAATTTGTTTAGCGGCCTCCTGACTTAAAATCTCCACTGTATGCACTGCACCGGATTGCGTTATTTTTACACCATCATGCGGATAGTTCGCCGCCATTTCCATTGCAAGATCTGTTCTTCGCATCGCTTTCTTCCTTTCTGCATAATTTTCTTTCGAAATTGATTAAAAACGCAAAAAAGTCCTTGCATTTCGGCAAAAATCATGCTATGATATTTGTTGCTGTATAGTCCAAACGTGTCTCTCGTGCTTATCGTTAAAAGCAACCGGACTATAAGATACACAGATAAGCGTATTGTTTCAAAAAACATTCGCTTTATGTATAACGAGGAGGTGCAAACAAGTATGCCGAACATTAAATCCGCTAAAAAAAGAGTTCAGGTCAACGCTGTCAGAGCTGCTCGCAACAAAGCTGCAAATTCTGAACTGAAAACACTGCTCAAAAAAGCAAACAACGCTATTGAAACAAACAGCGAAGACAAAGCAGAAGCTGTGAAAGTTGCAATCAAAAAGATTGACCAGGCTTGTGCAAAAGGTCTGATGCACAAAAATAAAGCTGCAAGAAAAAAATCGCAGATCATGCGTAAAGCAAACGCGTAATTTTCTATGCAATAACAAGCAAATGGGAACGAAGGTGTGTCGTTCCCGTTTTTTGTTTTACTTGACAAATCCTCTCTTGTCCGCTATCATAGGAAAAAAGGAGGAATTGCCGATGAAAGAGATCCGTCCATCTGAAGAAAAATCTAAAACGACCGTTCCGATTATTTCCCTGCTGCTTACGATCGCTGCACTTGCAATGACTTCTGCTTACGTGCTGTATAAATACACAAGCGACCGCTCTTATCGCCGCAAATGGAAAGATTATGATGACTGCGGTCTGGCATAATATTGACAAATTGTTTTATGGCTTAAAGACCGTTCGTTTAAAATGCGGAATTTGTCGCATTTTAAACGAACGGTCTTTCTGTTTTCCAATGAAAAATAAAAAACGAGCAGCAAAAATTGCTGCTCGTTTTTGTTTCATTTCTTTATATCCTTACAAAATGCTATTTATTGATCATTTTGAAGAATATTTCTTTTTCGCATAAACAGCTGTTGCAAGTCCTGCTGTGCCTGCCGCAAATAGAAGCATCATCCACCATGCAACTGTATTGTTATCGCCAGTATCTGGCATTTCCTCTGTAGCTGTCGTTTTCCATCCTGCATAAACCGTTTGACTATGATCCAATGTTACATTGGTAACCGGTTCTGTCAGCGCTTCATCTGCATACCAGCCGGTAAACACTTCATCCGCTTTCGTCGGCACATAATCTGCCAAGTCAATGACTGTGCCGTCAAATGCGGTGATTGCATCGATCGCTTCGCCGCCATTTGTTTCAAACGTCAGTGTGTAGCATTCCTTCACCGCAAAGGAAACGTTTACGGATGCAACAGCTACATTCGATGCACTGTCTGCGCCGCGGAAGAAGGAGATTTTATCAATCGCGCCAGTAAACGAAAGTGTTTCATCGTATGTGCCGATATCAAGATCAGCTTTTGGCCGAATCGCTACAGTAATCGATTCACCAACATCTAACGTTGTATCGGCAGGCATTTCGATTTCATACGCTGCAGAAGTTGGTGCAGTCAATATCAACGGCATATTACCTGTATTTTTGATTGTGACCGTTTCCGCCTCTGGCTGCTCATAGTCAGGTGTCACTGTTTCAAATGTAATTTCAGAAGGTGATGCACTGATTCCCGATACGATCTCATGGAACGAACAACGGAAATACGGAGAATATTTGATAATACCGTCCACCCACATTCCTTGAACAGGAGTAATCATATCAGAAAGGAACCCAGGATATTTTTCCATCAAAACACTCGTGTTTCCTTCCCAAATTTCTGCATATGTTTTTGATGTCGCATAGACAAACACACCGTCTCCCGCTTCAAATGCATTGTACTTTCCGTGAAGGTCAAGGCTTACGCTTTCATTGATGATGATATAATACTGCGAAGCCATCGCAATTTCCGCAGCCTCAACCTCTAAAGAACCATCACCGGATATGGTCAAATTGCCTGCATGCACACCAATGCCAAAATTTATGTTATTGCCACGAATCACATTCTCGCCTTTTAATACGATTGTCAAATCGCCTTTTGCGTAAATACCGGCATTCTCTGCTTCATATGGCGTGTCAATCACTGCATTTTCAAGTGTCAGCGTATTCGTTTGAGGATCAAAACTTACACCCGATACACTGCCGCCATTAAGCATATCCACATTATTGACAAAAAGTTCTTCAAGTGGTTCAACCTGTTCTACTAATACACCATTTTGAATTGTAACATCCGTATCGGAAAGGAAGAAGTATTCCTCTCCAATTTTTATAACGTTACCAGCATACAACGCGCTTCCTCGTGCACTTGCCTGAATATTGACTGTCCCGCCAATAACGAGATTCTCACCTACATAGATGGCATTATCTACTGCTTCCACTTCTAAGGAACCGTCGCCAATAATCGTCAAACTGCCCGGATCCACATCAATACCATAATCCATTTCTTCTCCGCGAATGACATTTTCACCTTTTAACACGATTGTCAAATCGCCTTCTGCGTAGATGCCGTCACCATAACCTTCTTCGCATACGGTGTCAATCACTGCATTTTCAAGTGTCAGCGTATTCGTTTCCGGATCAAAACTTACGCCTGGTACACTGCCGCCATTAAGCACGTCCACATTATTGACCCAAAGAGTCTGAAGCGACTGTTCTTGTGCCACTAATGCACCTTTTTCAATGGTTACTTCTGTCGCTGAAGAGGTAATATTTTCGTTGCCAATGAAAATAGAACCGCCTGCATACAACGCCCGCTCTTGTGCACTTGCCTGAATATCGACTGTTCCGCCAATAAGGAGATTCTCACCTGCATAGATGGCATTATCTACTGCTTCCACTTCTAAGGAACCGTCGCCAATAATCGTCAAACTGCCCGGATCCACATCAATACCATAATCCATTTTTTCTCCGCGAATGACATTTTCACCTTTTAACACGATTGTCAAATCACCTTCTGCGTAGATGCCGTCACCATAACCTTCTTCGCATACGGTGTCAATCACTGCATTTTCAAGTGTCAGCGTATTCGTTTCAGGATCAAAACTTACGCCCGGTACACTGCCGCCATTAAGCATATCCACATTATTGACCCACAGTGCAAACATTGGAACTGGTGTATCGATTTCCTTCAAAACCATGGCAGAAATCAAGCTATGCCCCATATCGTTCGGATGAAAATCTAAATCAAAATCAAGCGCGCTATTATAATATGCATTGCAGCAGCTTTCTTCTGTATTTTCTAACATTTCATTAAATCCTGTATAAAGGTCTAACAAAATATAGCTATCGGTTCCTGCTGCAATTTGCTTGTTAATCTGTACAATTGCCGCGTCAAATACGTCGGAAATCTCTTTCATCTCCTCTGGAAATGCTGCGTACGGATTATACAGATTTGTTACCATAAGTAACACATCCGGATTCACAGATCGAATCGTGGCAATGATACTGCTGAAATTCTGCTGAAATTTCTGCATTGCAGTAATTGTTTCAGGAGATGTCACAAATTCTGAAAAATTCTTCATTGCCGCCATCAGTACAGTAATACGCAGCGGTGAAGTTTTATCCGCCAGTATCTTCTGCACTTCTTCTCCGGTAATCTGCGCCGTTTCTTCTTTTCCTTCGTTATATTGTGCAGCTATGAAGTCATATAGCACATTCATAAAATCATTGCCGCCAATTGTGACGGTGATGACATCAGCTGTAGCCACAGCCTTGATTTCAGGGCTATCAGCATCTTTCAGTTTTTCTAACAAGCTCTGTGTGGTCTCTCCGTCTTTCGCCAAATTAGTAAGCGAAAGAGCAGCGCTTGCTGCAACATCATTCGGAAAACTTTGGTCTGTGTCATCCAGCCCATATCCTGTACTGATGCTGTCGCCCAGCGCTACATAATCGATACTTTCCGCAGCCATTGCCGTTACAGGCAACAACGAAACAAAAAGCATGCAAGACACTAAAATCGCACATATACGCTTGCATAATGTTTTCTTCATCTTTCTTCCTCCTATCTGTTGTTTATATTGCATCCTGTGCCACATTTACTTCCATCGCTTTTCTTTATACCCGCATACACTGCGCTATATCTACGATATTAGCTACCAATATGGCACGATCTGCAATCCGTACACGATAGATTATCCGACGCTTTTATATATTCACAGACAATCTTTCTAATAGGCGCAGCCGTTCATACAAAATTGCCGTACCTTCTCATGTCTCATCAAACCACCAACATAAATTGGCTGTTTGATATTCAGTACAACAGCAGTATAACAAAAAAGAAGAGCCTTGCCATCACCCGTTCTGAATAGAAAAACGGGTGATAACAAAGCCCTTTCAACAGATTATTTATAGAAGCATATACTTTTTAAGTTCTTGACGATGTTTGATATGTAGTTTCTGCAAAGCCACAGAAATATGCTGTTTCACAGTGTGAGGGGAAATGTTTAAGTGCGCACTGATTTCTTGATTGGTCCATCCGCGCGCCGCCAGCATTGCAGTCACAAATTCAGTAGTCGTTAAGTCATCCGCTACAAAATGTCCTGTTTCCGGATTATGAATCTTTCTCCATCCTGCTGAAAACCGATAAGTAATTGCAATAATTCGTTTAAAATCTTTAGGCCACTGCGGCTTAATTACCGCTTCAAGCATTCCTCCTAGAAGTCCGTGATGCTCCCCAAGCCCCTCAATCAAATCATCCGGACGTGCCAGTGTCCATGCGGCAAGCAAATGTGTCTTCGCCTGCTCAGGCTGCCGCAAACTCATATAGTTCATGACTGCAACAAGATGCAAATAAATTGCAGGAATCAGATAATTCTCTGCGCCCATTGATAAGGTTGCCTCTGCCATACCGGCACTTTTGGCATACTCGCCTTGCAAATACAACAAATGCGCCTGTACATAAAGCGCAAATGCACGTAATCCGGGCGGCAAAAGCGGTAAAAATTCTTGCGTTGGCGGCAGTTCCTGTGGCAGTGGAAGATGAAGCAATACAGCGGCCGCAAATGCAACAAAAGTTTCGGCAGCTCGCAGCTCGGGAACGGCGTACGCAGCTTTTTGAAGATATCGCTGAAGTTCTGAAAGGGCATAACGCGTGGAACGGGATTGTCCGATGGAAAGATTCGCATAGGCATAGATCAGGTAAGCAGAAAGACGAACGCCCAAATCTTCTTGCTCCAGTAACGTCTCTGTTTCATGCACAGCCTTTTCCGGCTGACCGCTGAAATAGTAATATTCCGCCATTGCCACTTTACGCTGCAAGTTATTTGTCATTAACTCAATGCACGACATACAGTTTCCAGGTACAAACGCACTGTTCATCAAAGGCATTAGCCCTTCCCCGATGAAAGTAGATTGCTCTTGTGATTGTTGTTTGATACTGCGGGGATCCTGCGGTTTTTGTGCATTTGAGGGGATGCCCCATGATTTTCCAAATTTTACGACACCCTCAATTCTGCCTTCCGCGCAGTATTTTTGCACGAGTCTACTAGAAATCCCCCATTTTTCAGCAGCTTCTCCCACCGTGATATACTCCATTTTGACTCCCCCCTGTGCAAGTCTTGCCGTCTTTTGCAAGCGTATATCCTGATTCGTTTTTTTTCATAGTTTTCTATTCGCAATTACGTATAGTTTTATTATATTCGTTCTCTTTGCACTTTTCAATAAATAAATTCCACTGATATAAAAAACCTGCCAATGCAAATGAATCGGCAGGCTTTTTTCCTTATTTACTTATGCGTTTTAAAATAGGGCGTATTTTCTGTGGTACATTCACATAAATCCCAGATCATGCGCCGACAGTTATCGAATGCTTTCTGCGGATTTTTCTCATATGGCACCGCATTTTGCTGTGCAATATCCGCTTTCATCAATGTCAAATATTCTTCAAGTGTTTCGCTGTCCATCTTCTTTCCGATGCAGCCGGCAAATTCTGCTCGGATATAGTCACACGCTTTTTCATAGGACGGTGCTTTGGGTCCTATCAGCGATCCCTCCGAACGAAACGGCAGCCGGTCTTCAAACAGCGCACGCACTTTGGTCACATACGCCTGCTGATCAGTTTCAAACAACTCGAAATCAATACTGGGACTTCCCTGTTCATGTGCAATCATCTCAGTGAGCACTGTGCTGTCAATGCGTCCCTCGTATTCCTTGCCGACTGCGGCAATCGCCTCCCGCCGGTTTTGATGCGTGACCTGCGGCGGCAGTTTTTCACTCTGTTCACTGGTCATTTCTTCCGGTTCCGACCGTTTTGGCGGGTCCGGCGCAGGAACCGGGGTTTCCTGTTTGTCTGTCAAATCGGGAATCAGCGTGCTTTCTTCCGTTTCCGTATACTGCTTACAGCCCGTGCACAAAACAGCCACTGTAAGTAAAACACCTATTCCAATCAAGTAAATACGTTTCATACTATCACCTGTCCTTATTGATTTCCTCTCAAGATCCCCACGGCGACTGCATGCCATGACGTTCCTGTCCTGCGGTGAACGTTTCATAAAGCGGGAGCGATTTCGGATCTTTGATCTCATAGAGATACTCGTCAATTTTGAGTGCATATTCTCCGTTTGGCTGATAATCTACCGGAACACCGTGCGCATCAATTTCCGGATTCAGCTGATAGAAATAGATACGATACTCTCCCGACTGCGTTTTGATGGTTGCAACACCCGGTCCACCGCCGTTGGCGATTCTTTCATCCGGCGCTTTTTCACCGCGCTTCACCTCAGCGCTCTGAATGAAATCCGTCCACATCTTCACCAAATCTTCATCGCTGAATACCACCCAGTCGGCTGAATCCAGCGGCATATGCTCCTCTATTTCCAAAATCGGTTCTTCCAAAAGCTCTTTGTACTGCTTCATTTCCCGAAGCGGCTCCCACTGCGGCGGTTTTTGATTCACAAGGAAAAGTGAAACGCAAATGACCGCCGCAATACAGACCGCACCGATACCAATCAGTATGATTTTTAACGTTTTGCTCATAGGTTGCGCCTCCTATTTCACAAGTAACACAAAAGCAAGCATTACTGTCCATCGGTATCAACCCCTCAAGATCATCCGTAATTGGTGTTATTTTCTTGTCAATCTCATTATATCAACCTTATTATAATATGTCAACAGTTATCAAGATATATAAATCAATTTTCTGAATATATTTTTATTTGCGCCTAAGGCGCACCTGCGGTGGGCACGCCGCGCACGCAGAGACTGCATATTTGGTCGCTCTGAGTCCCGCGTCAAACTTCGCCGCGAGCGTCTCACTCTATAAAAGCAAAAAACTGCGGCCGCATATTGCTGACCGCAGCGGGCTAAGCCCGATTTATTTCGTTTATGACCGACACGAACTGATCCCTTAAAAAACAAAAGAGCCTGAACGCAGCGCCTAAGGCGCATTGATTTCGCGCACGTAAACATTACACATTTTCGTGCTTTGATCCCCGCGACAGACTATCGTCGCGAGCGTCTCGCTCTATAAAAACAAAAAACCTGCGGCCGCGAATTGCTGACCGCAGCGGGCTAAGCCCGATTTATTTTATCCATCATCGACGTGAGGCACTTCGCCCGAAAAACAAAAAGAGTCCGAACGCAAACTGCGTCCAGACTCAGTCTGGTGGTGCTGGTGACCGGAATCGAACCGGTACGAGGGAAAAGCCTCACGGGATTTTAAGTCCCGGGCGTCTGCCAGTTCCGCCACACCAGCGAAAGGGTACTTATTTATTATATGCAATAAGTCTCCTTTTGTCAAGAAAAAAGTGCATCATTCTGATGATTTCACAAATAAAAGCAAGCGGCGAAAAATCCGCCGCTTGTTTTTTATTCCGTGTGATATTAAATTCGCGAAAAATACTTCTCATTGTACATCTCAAATACACGGCTATATTCATTATTAGAGCCCTCGTGCATTTGTTTTAAATATTCATGACGATCGAGTGTATCAAGTTGACGATGGTAACCAATCACATACACGGCAATATTCGAACAGTGATCTGAAATACGCTCCAAATGTGTAAGCAATTCGAGGAATACTAAACCACCATCGATGGTGCACTGACCATTTTTTAAGCGTTCAATATGACGGAATTTCAGCGTATCTTCCATCTTATCAACGATCTCTTCCAAAGGCTCCACGTGCGCCGCAGTCTGCACATCGTCTGTCCTGACACATTCAAGTGCCATATCAATAATTTCAGTAACTGCATCTGCAAGTGCATGAAGTTCTTCCATCGCTTTGTCGGACAGCTTAATTCCCTTTTGATGCAGCTGTTCTGCAAGCTCAAGTACGTTAATCGCATAATCGCCAATACGCTCAAATTCTACAATTAACTTCATTTGATACGTTACCGTACGGCTATCTTGATCTGTAAGCTCTTGGCTCGTAAGCTCCACCATATAACGGTTAAGCTTATCCTCCATACGATCAATTGCATCTTCAAATTCCAAAATATTTTCTTTTCGCTTTAATTCAAACGATTGGAACATCGATACAGAACGCACAAAGTTTTTCCTTGCATAAGCACCCATCAGTTCAACGATTTCTTTACTGTGAGAAAGTGCGAGCTGCGGTGTACGCAGAAAACGTTCATCCAAAACAGAAACCTGCGGAACCTCTTCCTGTTCCTCGTTTTTCTTTCCGCGCACGGTGAGAATTGCCAATTTCTCAAGCAATCCAGTAAACGGAATAAACAGAATCGTTGTTACTACGTTAAATGTGATATGCACATACGAAATACCGGTCATTGAAATTGGGTCATTCCAGAACGGGAACCCAATAAATATCTGAATGAGGTAAATACCGATAAAGAAGATAATCGTACCGATAATGTTAAAATACAAGTGTACCATTGCAGCACGGCGTGCATTCTTGTTTGCACCGATACTTGACAACAACGATGTAACACATGTGCCGATATTCTGTCCCAAAATAATCGGAACAGCTGCAGAAAACGGTACCGCACCAGTCGCTGCCGTTGTCTGCAAAATTGCAACAGAAGCCGAAGAGCTCTGAATAATCGCTGTAACAACCGTACCAACAAGAATTCCCAAGAATGGATTGGAAAGTGTTGCAAAGATATTGCGGAACACTTCAGACTCTGACAGTGGTTTTAACGCATCTGTCATAATCATCATGCCGTTAAACAAAATCGCAAAGCCAAACATAATTTCTGCTACCATGCGCGGCTTGCTCTTTTTCGTTGCCATAATCACAACAATTGCAATCACAGCAATGACCGGTGTAAATGTTTCCGGTTTTAAGAATTTCAAAAACATATTGGCGCTTTCTGCATGATTCGGATCTGCAAGACTGACAATTAACGAGGTAACTGTCGTACCGATATTTGCACCCATAATAACGCCAATCGCATTACGCAGTTTCAGAATGCCAGCGTTTACCAATCCAACTACAATAACAGTTGTCGCAGAAGAGCTCTGAATTGTAGCCGTTACAACCAAACCTAAAAGCAAACTCTTGAATACATTGCTTGTCATTTTCTCAAGGGCTTTTTGCATCCGACCGCCTGCCGCACGCTCCAAGCTGTTACCAAGCAAATTCATGCCGAACAGAAAAAACGCAAGCCCGCCTGCCGCCGTCAGCACACTTAAAAATGTTTCCATAAAACCTCCAACATTTCATATGAATTTTTCTGATCGCTTTCTCGTATCGAATACACGATACAAATTCATCATACCATAAATCGACATGTTATGCTATAAAAAAATTAAATTTATATGAAATATTTTTTAAGTCAACCAACCATGATTTTCGCTTCTGGTAACACAGTACTCTTCTGAATCGGTCGCATTGCAAGCGAAAGCGCAAGTGACATCGGCCCGACACGTCCCAAAAACATTGCAAGAATCAACGCAATTCGGCCAAAAGCACTGGCATATTCCGTAACACCAATCGTTAAACCGACCGTGCCGAACGCGGAAACCGATTCAAATAACGCATTGATTTCCGAAAACATTTCCGGTGAAGAAGTAAAAATAACTATAGCCGTACAAATCATCACAGCTACAAATGCAGCGGATGTAGTGGCCATCGCTTTATATACAACGCCTTTTTCTACTTTTCTATGATTGATGACTGTATCATTTTTACCACTTAATACGCAAACAACCGTGGCAATCAATACATACATCGTCGTTACTTTAATACCGCCGCCGGTAGAGCCTGGTGCCGCACCAATAAACATCAGGATAATAACAGTTAATTTTGTAAGCCCCGTCAGATTCTCAAGTTGAAATGTATTAAATCCTGCGGTTCTGGATGAAACAGATAAAAAGAAACTATTGATAACTTTCTCTCCGGAATCCATTGAGCCAATCGTTCCAGGATTTCCCCATTCTAAAGATGCAATCAACACGGTTCCCAATATCAAAAGTGTTGCGGTACTTATCAAAACGATTTTGGTATGAAGCGCTAGCTTTTTACGAATTTTAAAATGATAAATATCCTGCCATACAATGAAGCCCAAACCGCCTGAAATAATCAAGATCGAAATTGTAATAAGCACGAGCGGATTATCATACAGTGCGCCTAAACTGCTTTGTGCACCTACACCGCCAAATAAATCAAATCCAGCATTGCAGTACGACGAAACCGCTAAAAATAATGAATGAAAAATTCCCTGTGGTCCATACTCCGGAACCAGCGCAATCATCAGAACGCACGCACCGGCTAATTCAAATAACAATGTCAACACTAAGATCATACTCAAAAGCCGACGAATATCTGTTGTCGCATCGGTGCTTACCGATTCACGCGCAACCTGAATACTTTTAAATCCAGCTTTTTTTCGAATAGCAAGGTTAAAGAATGTAGCAAATGTAATCAGTCCTAATCCTCCGCACTGAATGAGTGCTAAAATAACACCTTGTCCAAATCCTGAAAAATAAACACCTGTATTTTGCACCGTAAGCCCTGTTACACAAGTTGCCGACGTTGCAGTAAACAAGGCGTCCAACGGCGAAGTGAAACGACCCTCCGCAGACGAAATCGGCAGCATAAGCAAAATGGTGCCGACAAAAATGAGCAGTGCAAAACTGCTCACAATCACACGCGCCGGATTTGAAGAAAACCGGCGAAGTTTACTTCCTTTATTCTTATTTGGCTGTGTAAGCACAAATACTCCCTCCTACTTTCATTTCTCAATCCATTGTGCATTATACCACCACAATGCATAGAATACAACTATATTTAAATATCGCATTTAGGATTTGCATTTTTTCTGATTTTCAAGTATAATGAGTAGCGGTATCGTATCTTCTTTTATGAACGTTTACCAATTTAAAATCAATAGAAACGTTTCCGTAGCTCAGCTGGATAGAGCGACCGCCTCCTAAGCGGTAGGCCGGGTGTTCGAATCACCTCGGGAACACCATGTGAGTCTGAGCGCACTTTGCGTTTAGACTCTTTTCTTTCGTATCAATCTTTTTTCGCAATAGAAAAGTGATTATATCAAATTCTTATGTGATATCCGGGGATAACAGGAGGTGCAACATACACACAATGAACGAATCCATCTTAATTGTAGACGATGAAAAAGAGATTGCCGATTTGATCGAGGTCTATTTAAAAAATGACGGCTATCATGTCTATTCATTCGATAACGGAACGGATGCGCTGCACTGTATCGAAACAAAACCAATTGATCTGGCAATCTTAGACGTGATGCTTCCCGATATCGACGGATTCCACCTCTGTCAAAAAATTCGCGAGCGCTTCTTTTTTCCTGTGATCATGCTTACTGCAAAAATAGAAGACAGTGACAAAATCATGGGATTAACGCTTGGCGCGGATGATTATATCACAAAGCCATTTAATCCTTTAGAAGTGGTAGCAAGAGTAAAAACACAGCTTCGCCGGTACCATCGATACAATACTGGTATTTCCCCATCGGATGAATACGACATTCGGGGACTGATGATCAACAAAAACACGCATAAGTGCACGCTTTATGGAAAGGAAATTCCACTGACTCCGATTGAATTCTCTATTTTATGGTATCTGTGTACCCATCAAGGAAACGTTGTTTCCTCTGAAGAATTGTTTGAATCCGTATGGGGAGAAAAATATCTCGATAACAATAACACTGTAATGGCACATATCGCACGGCTACGGGAAAAGCTGAACGAACCGCCGCGCCGGCCAAAATATATTAAAACTGTTTGGGGAGTTGGATATACCATTGAATAGACAACAACGCAGTGCTTTGAGCCGCCGCATTTTTTTGCAGTATATTCTCACATTGATCGGCACCACAGTTGGTTTTATCTTTTTGATATTTTTCTCTTGGCTCATTGCATCAAATATTACATGGTTTGCAGACAATCCAATCTATATCTTTCTCCATTGGATTAAAACAAACCTGTTATGGGTGAGTATCGTAATCTTATTTCTTCTATTTGCAGTCATCACCTATTTTTTTATGCGCCGTCCCCTCGGATATCTGGATGATCTGATTGCCGCTTCCAAACAATTAGCTACGCCAAACGAACAGCCGATTGTATTAAAGCAAGTGCTGCAGCCAGTAGAAACTGAGTTGAATCTCATCCGGGAACAGGCTCTTCGCAATCTCTATTTTGCCAAAGAAGCAGAACAGCGAAAAAATGATTTAATCGTTTACTTGGCACACGATTTAAAAACACCTTTAACCAGTGTAATTGGCTACTTAAATCTGCTTCATGATGAGCCGGAGATTTCCACAGAACTGCGTGCCCGTTATACAAATATTGCGCTTGACAAGGCGTTACGGCTTGAAGATCTCATCAACGAATTTTTTGATATCACTCGATTCAATCTTACGTCTTTGACACTGGAAACAGAACCGGTCAACCTAAGCCGAATGCTTGAACAAATTGTTTCAGAATTTACGCCGATCTTGACTGAAAGAAATCTGTCATGGCATACACAAATAGAATCGGATATCGAAATTATATGCGATCCGGATAAAATGGAACGTGTATTCGACAATCTGATTCGAAATGCCGTGAATTACAGCTATCCAAACAGCGAGATTTCATTCGCAATGCACGTCACAGAAAACACTGTTTGCATTGAACTCAAGAATCACGGAAAAACGATTTCTCCACAAAAGCTGAGCAGGATTTTTGAACAATTTTACCGCGCAGATGCTTCACGTTCGACAAAAACCGGCGGTGCTGGACTTGGTCTGGCTATTGCAAAGGAAATTGTTTCGCTGCATGGCGGAGAAATTCATGCATCCAGTGCGGATGAGCAAATTATATTTACCGTTCTTTTGCCAAGATAGAAATGTCATAAAATCGTATGATTTTCGAAAGAAAACGAAGAAATATTCTACGCTCTGATTTGATACAATAATCGTATCAAATCAGAGCGTTTTTCATAAAGGGGTATTTCCATGCGTAAAAAGCAAAAAAACAAAATATCATGTATTCTCATATTTCTGTTTATTCTTATCCTCTGTTCCTTGCTGACAGGAATTTTTTGGTGTATCTCCAACCTACAAAACAGCAATGTGCCATTCCAAATCAAATCTTCATCTACCGTATCCTCTTTTACACAATCAAATGAAGCAGAAGAGAACTGGGCACTTATTTTAGTAAACCGCGACCATCCATTACCTGAAGATTACTCGTTTGAACTGATTCGACTGGATAACGGTGAGCAGGTAGATAAGCGAATTTTCCCGATGCTTCAAAAAATGTTTGACGACATGCGTGCTGACGGTGTTTATCCGATAGTCGCATCCGGTTATCGTACCAAAGAAGCGCAGCAGCAAATATTAGAAGATAAAATCAATGAATATGAGTCAGAAGGATATTCTGCCTACGAAGCCAAAGAAAAAGCAGAGATCTGGGTCGCACTGCCGGATACAAGTGAACATCAGTTAGGACTTGCCGTCGACATCAATGCAGACGGTGTTCATTCCACAGGCGACGAAGTATATCAATGGCTGCTTAAAAATAGCTATCGTTATGGATTTGTAAAGCGGTATCCGGAGGACAAAACCGAAATCACCGGCATCATCAATGAACCATGGCATTATCGATATGTAGGCATTGAAGCCGCCGAACAAATGACAAAACAGAATCTTTGCTTAGAGGAATATCTTGAGATGTATCAATAACATTGAGCTATAAAAATACAAAAAATATCATTGTAGTTTACTTCATTTAGAATCTGTGGTGATTTTCGTATCAGCTACGATTGATAAAAAATGTTTATGCAAAACTCCGCTTTCCTTTTAAACAAAAGGAAACATTTTATTCCCGAATCAGTTCAATCCCTTTAAGCAAATTTGTCTTTGAAATTGCGCCCATCGCACCTGTAACGATGTTGCCGTCCTTATCAATAAAATAGGTTGTCGGCAGAGAAGAAACGCCATAATTCATGGCTGCCTCCTGATTGACGTCATACAATACCGGAAATGAAAAACCCTGCTCTTTAATAAATTGTGCACCTTTATCTTTTGTTTCCTGCATGCCGTCGACCATGTCGACCATTAAAAACACAACTTCGCCGTCAAGTTCTTTGGCCACTGCATCAAAATCAGGCATTTCCGATTTGCACGGTGGACACCACGATGCCCAAAAATTCAGTACAATCGGCTTTCCGATATAATCCGAAAGTGATACTTCGTTTCCTTCGAGATCGACCGCAGTAAAATCTACATACGGAATGGTTTGTGCAGATTCTTCGGTTTCAGGCGCCTGTGTTTGCGTTTGTTTTGAAAGAATCGGATATAAAATTGCCGCTGCACCAATCAATACAATCAAACCCACTGCCAAGACAAGCCACAACCATTTTTGTTTCATGAAATCCACCTCGTTTTCTTAAAATGTAAGCAATGACAAGAACATACCGAACAATCCTGTCATCATCAAAATACCAACTATAATAAGCAGTCCGCCTGAAATTAGATTGATCACACGATAATGCGATTTGATCCATGCAAATGTAGATTTTAATTTGTCAATCAACACCGCACTGACCACAAACGGAATTCCAAGACCCACCGAATAGCACAACAGCATCAATACACCGGCAAGTACATGGCCGCTGCTCGCTGCCATCATCAAAGCGGAACCTAAAAATGCCCCGACACAAGGTGTCCAACCGACAGAAAAAATCACGCCGAATAAAATCGACGAAAAAAATCCCAATGTATGGTGCTTCATCGTGCCGCGCATCCCTTTAAAAAACGGAAGCTGAAATAAATCCAGCATCGACAAGCCAAACAAAACGATCACAGCACCCGCCACAATATTGACAATCGTTTGATATTTTGTTAAAAAGCTGCCGATTGTCCCGGCAAACGCCCCCATCAGTGTAAATATCACAGTAAATCCAAGTACAAAGCCAAGTGCGTTTTTGATCGCTGCACCTTTTTTATTCTGCGTATCCGTTCCTGCAAAATAGGATACATAAATCGGCAGCATCGGCAAAAGACATGGCGAAATAAATGTAATAATTCCTTCTAAAAAAACAACCAAATATTGCATAAGTAACTCCCGTCAAGTTCAGAATATATACGGCGTTAGTATATCATAACTTTTTTCAAATGACAAGAAAAAAATCCTCTGTTTTACAGAGGATTTTTCTATGATTCATTCATTCCAATTACGGACGTTTTTTAAGCTCTGCCGCGAGAATCTCGTCCTTGCGGCGAAGGAGCTCGTCCGAATAAAGAAGCGCTTCGACTTTCTCCATGCCAAGTCGGTCGATTGTCTGTGAAAAGCGCTCGCCGACATAGCCCTGATCGCGGAATAAAAGCATTGCCTTTTCAATAATTGCAAGTGCTTCGTCTTTATCTGTAAACAAACGAGAAAGTGTGCGTCCCTGTGCAACACGTTTACCCCAACGGCCGCCGATGTAGATTTTATAGCAATCCACACTGTTGCTTAACGCGTCAAAATAGCATTTTCCAGCGCAGCGTCCGCAGTTTGTGCACTCGGTGCTGTCAATTGTCATGCTTGTTTCACCGCGTTTTGCCGCTTTGACCGGACAGGCATCCTCTACCGGACACTTTTTGCAGTTTCTGCATTTCTCTGCATCAAACTGCGGTGCACGCTGACCGATGATACCAATATCGTTCAAATCCGGTTTTACGCAGTTGTTCGGACATCCACCCACTGCGATTTTAAATTTGTGCGGAAGTGAAACATTACTGTAACCAACAAAGAAACGATCATGAATTTCCTCAGAAAGAGCAAATGTATCAATCAGGCCGTACTGACAAGTAGTACCTTTACAGGACACAACCGGACGTACTTTTGCGCCAGTACCGCCGGTCACAAGACCTTCTTTTGCGATATACTCACGGAACGGTTCGATCTGATCGAACGGAATTCCCTGTACCTCTACCGTTAAACGGGTGGTAAACGTAATGATGCCGTTTCCAAATTTTTCGGCAGCTTCCGCAATGCAGCGATTCTGTGCCGCGGTAATTTTGCCGTTTTTCGTAATGATGCGTCCGGAAAAATTATCTGTACCCTTATTGCTCAAAAAGCCAAGGGCTTTCACACGTTTTTCCTCTGCGGGCGGAATCGTAAGTGCTGCCATAATGATTCTCCTTTACTCTTTCAACTCAAAAACAATACACGTCTGATACGTTCAGTATACCACACGATGTCGAATTTGAAAAGTATTTTCCTCAATCTTTCCCAAAATACCGCTATAGTTTGTTTCGTCCATACCTGATTGTGGGTATAAACTGTTTTATGAAAACAAAGCGGCAATTTCCGCAAACGGTGCAGTTGCACGTTTTAAAATTCCATGAATGTGTGCGATTAAAATACCATAGTTTGTAAATGGAACGCCCTGATCCGCAGCACACTTCATACGATAGGTTACTTCCCGCTCATTGAGCATACAGCCGCCGCAATGCACAACCATTGCATACGATGAAAGATCATCCGGAAATTCCGTGCCGCTTTTAAATTCAAAGTGCAGTTCCTTTTTTGTATAGGAAGAAATCCAGTTTGGCAGTTTCACGGTGCCGATATCGCCGCATTGTCTGTGATGCGTGCAGCCCTCGCAGATGAGCACAGTATCGCCGTCTTTTAAGCGATCAATCGCCGCCGCACCGGATGCAACCGTATTGAGATTTCCTTTATACCGTGCAAACAGAATCGAAAACGATGTGAGCGGAATCGCTTCATCGACCATTTTCGACACTTTACCGAATGCCTGACTATCGGTGATGACGAGTGCGGGCGGTTCTTTAAGTGACGAAAGTGCGTCCACAAGCGTTGTTTCCTTTGTGACGATACAGTACGCATCACTGTCTAAAATATCGCGGATTGTCTGCTGCTGCGGCAGAATGAGCCGTCCTTTCGGTGCGGCTTCATCAATCGGAGTGACCAGCACAATCATATCGTTTGGGCGAATGAGATCACCGACAATCCGTTTTTTTGAATCTGCCGGTTTACATGCGCCGATCGCCTCTTTGAGTGCTACGATATTCTCTCCTGTTTTCGCACTCACCAAAATGCTGTTCGCAGGCAGGTCTTGCTTTTTTTCTGTATCCGATTTATTCAACACCAAAAGATACGGAATGTGCTTTTTCTGTATCGTTTCAAGGAGTGCTTCTTCAAGCGGCGAAAGTCCCTCGCCGGCATCAACCACGACGAGCGCAATGTCTGTTTTGTTAAGCATCTGGTACGCTTTTTTTATCCGCATTTGCCCGAGTTCTCCCTCGTCATCCAAGCCGGGCGTATCAATAAACACAACTGGTCCAAGCGGCAGAAGTTCCATCGATTTTAACACCGGATCGGTGGTGGTGCCTTTTACCTCCGAAACAATGGCGAGATTCTGACCGGTCAGTGCATTCATCACACTCGATTTGCCGGCGTTGCGTCTGCCGAATAGTCCGATATGAATGCGTTCGGCAGACGGGGTTGACTGTAAACTCATAACGATCCTCCCTTTTTCCTATACAAAGATTGTAATCAGTATAGCATATTTCGTCAAAAAAAGCGAATCAAACGGTTTCCTTGCCTTTCGGTTGACACTTTGATGAAATTCGATATAATGAAAACAAAAGACGATCA
Source organism: uncultured Clostridia bacterium (assembly GCA_944386285.1). Lineage (GTDB taxonomy): Bacteria > Bacillota > Clostridia > Oscillospirales > Ruminococcaceae > Paludihabitans. Next base: position 45,903 of record CALXAM010000058.1, read on the forward strand.
AGGAGGAATCAGTTTGGAACTGCGCGAATTTTTCGGTGATGTATGGGGCAATCTTACAAAAGAGGAACAGACGCTTTTTTTAGAGAATGCACGTCTTGTTTCCTACAAACGAGGTACTGTTTTAAAAAACAGCACTGACCAATGCGAAGCGCTCTATGCTGTGACAAGCGGGATTCTGCGTGTCTATATGATTTCAGAAGAAGGACGCGAGGTCACGCTGTATCAGCTAAAAAAGGGAGATTTCTGCCTGTTTTCCGCATCGTGCATTCTGTCGCGCATCCCGTTTCCATTGCTTATTGAAGCGCAGACTGATGTGACGCTATATCGCATTCCGGCGCAGGTGTATCAGTCGGTCTTACAGACAAACATTGCGGTTTCCAATTTCACAAGCGGTATTATGTCAAGCCGCCTTGCCGACATTCTGTGGCTTGTGGATCAGATCTTGTTTAAACGGATGGACAGCCGAATCGCCGCGTTTTTGTGCAGTCAAAGTGAACTCTATCACACCGACACACTCACCCTCACACATGAGCAGATCGCCGCACACTTAGGCACTGCGCGCGAAGTCGTTTCCCGTATGCTCAAATACCTCCAGTCGGAGCAGATGATTACCCTTTCGCGCAAAGAAATCCGTTTGACCGACAAAGAAGCGCTTTCGCTTTTGGCGGGTGACGCGTAAATTTTACGCAAATGTGATTTTGTCACGGAACTTTTTCGTTTCGCGCCATATAATAGCCTCAGAACAAGACACAAGGAGGCAATTACTTCTATGGCAAAACGAAAAGCAGTCGTCGACAAAACGCACTGTGTCGCCTGTGGATGCTGCACATCTGCGTGCAAACTCCAGGCAATCACCGTCTTTCGCGGTATTTATGCACAGGTGAGCGACCGATGTGTCGGATGCGCAAAATGTGCGTCCATATGCCCCGCTGATGCGATTCGGGTGGAGTCGTCCACATGAAAAAACATTTCTACGACTACCTTTGGATTGCCTCTGCGCTGTATTTGATTCTCGGATTTTTCAACATCCTGTTTGCATGGCTCGGACTTTTGTGCTTCATGATCCCGCTTTTGATCTCCATTTTCGGCAAGAGCAAGGCCTACTGCAACCGCTACTGCGGACGCGGACAGCTGTTTTCTCTGCTTGGGCAAACGCTCCATCTGTCCCGCAACAAACCGATGCCCCGCTTTTTAAAAAGCCGCATCTTCCGGTATGGATTCCTCGCCTTTTTCATGACGATGTTTGGACTGATGATCGCACAGACCGTCGGCGTCTTTTTAAACGCTGATTCTCTAAAAACCGCGGTCACGCTTCTTTGGACGTTCCGGGTTCCCTGGACGTTTGCCTATACCGAAACAGCACTGCCCGCATGGATATCGCAGTTTGCATTCGGATTTTACAGCATCATGCTCACCTCGACGATTCTTGGTATTGTTTTGATGGTGCTTTATAAACCGCGTGCATGGTGTGTATGCTGTCCGATGGGCACGATGACACAGCTTGTGTGCAAGGGGCATGCCCACGGAAAAACCGAACAAAATTAACGTCATTCATTTTATTTTCAACCATATACAAATAACAATTTTGAAAGGAAGATTATTCATGGCTGTTACTGTTATCACAAAAGAGAATTTTGAATCCGAAGTTTTAAAAAGCACAAAACCGGTTCTTCTGGATTTCTGGGCTTCCTGGTGCGGTCCGTGCCGGATGCTCTCCCCGATCGTTGACGAAATCGCCGAGGAAAACGACAATATCAAAGTCGGCAAGGTAAACGTTGACGAACAGCCGGAGCTTGCACAGGCATTCAAAGTCATGTCTATTCCGATGCTCGCAGTCGTAAAAGACGGTAAAGTCACAAACACATCGGTCGGCTACAAAGCAAAAGCAGCAGTTCTTGCATTGCTCGACTGAAAAAACGATTGAAAAAGGAGCATCTCCCCATGAAAGTAGTCATTATCGGCGGTGTGGCAGGCGGTGCATCCGCTGCCGCACGCTTAAGACGCCTTGACGAACAAGCAGAGATCATTCTGCTTGAACGCGGCGAATACATTTCGTTTGCGAACTGCGGCCTTCCGTATTATATCGGTGGTGTCATCAAGGAAAAAAGCGCGCTCACGCTCCAGACACCGCAGCAGTTTTACAACCGCTTCCGCATTGACGTACGCGTGAAAAACGAAGCACTCGCAATCGATCCGGTTCGTCACATCGTAACGATTCGCCGCATAGATGACGGCAGTACCTATGAAGAATCGTACGACAAACTGATTCTTTCGCCGGGTGCAGCACCGATCCGTCCGCCGATTCCGGGCATGGACGACGAGGCGGTCTTTACCCTGCGCAACATCCCCGACACGATGAAAATTGACGCATTCATCCGCGAAAATCTCCCAAAATCGGCAGTCGTCGTAGGCGGCGGCTACATCGGTGTCGAAATGGCGGAGAATTTAAGTCATGCAGGCATCGATACCACGATTGTGGAGCTGTCCGATCATCTGATTGCACCGCTCGACTTCGACATGGCGGCGGATGTACACAACTATCTTGCGCAAAAAGGCGTTTCAGTGATTTTAAATAACGGTGTGACTGCAATCGACCGGGAAAACGGTCGTTTGAACGTCAAACTGCAAAACGGCGCAGTATCGGCTGACCTGCTCATCATGGCAGTCGGTGTACGTCCGGAAACAACGCTCGCAAAAGAGTGCGGATTGCTGCTAAATACACGCGGCGCCATCGTTGTAAACGAGCGGATGGAAACAACCGATCCGGATATTTACGCAGTGGGCGACGCAGTAGAGGTCACCGACTTTGTGTCGAAAAACGCGGCTGTGATTCCGCTTGCCGGTCCTGCAAACAAGCAAGGACGCATTGCGGCGGACAACATCTGCGGCGGCGACAGCCGCTACACCGGCACACAGGGCTCAGCTGTCTTGAAGATTTTCGATATGACTGTTGCAACAACCGGTTTAAATGAAAAATCGGCTTCGGCTGTGGGTATCGACTACGATAAGACCTACACATTCTCCGCTTCTCACGCGTCCTACTATCCGGGTGCAAACAACATGTCGGTAAAACTCCTCTGGGAAAAAGGCACCCTTAAACTCATCGGCGCACAGATCGTCGGCTTTGACGGCGCGGACAAACGCATGGATGTGCTGGCAACTGCCATTCGCTTCGGTGCAAAAGTCACTGATCTTACCGAACTCGAGCTTTGTTATGCACCACCGTTCGGCAGTGCGAAAGATCCGGTCAATATGGCGGGCTTTGTCGCCGAGAACGTTGTATCAGGCAAATTAAAACAATTCTTCTGGCACGATGTCGCTTCCCTGCCGCGTGACGGCAGTGTGACACTGCTCGATGTGCGCACAGATACCGAACGCAGCCGCGGTGCGATCGACGGATTCATGCACATTCCGCTTGACAGCCTGCGTGAGCACTTAAGTGAGATTCCAAAGGGAAAACCGGTGTATGTCCACTGTCACAGCGGACTGCGCAGCTATATTGCATGCCGCATCTTAACCGGTTACGGATACGACTGCTATAACTTAGCAGGCGGCTGGCGGCTTTACGAAGCGGTGACGAAAAACCGCCGTGTTCCTGAATACCGCTGCACCGAGTGCAAATAAAAAATCAATACGCATAAAATCTCCTACAAACGGCGAAACTGTTTGCAGGAGATTTTTTTATTTGTGCAAAGAAAGGAGCGGCAAACAATGCAACGGCATGCGCTCATTCTTTCCACGACGCACGATTTTCTCTTAAAATTCGAAAAAGAAAACGCACTGCGGCTCATGCGGATGGGGTATACCGTACACTTTGCCGCAAATGAAAAAGAACCCGCCTATCTTTCCGATCTCGAAGCAATCAAACGACTGGGAATCATCTTTCATCCCATTCCAATTGCGCGTTCCCCGTTTTTATTCCAACAGAACTTTCGCGCACTCAAAGAGATTGTGCACCTGCTCCGATCAATTCCCATTTCGATTCTCCACTGTCACACACCGGTCGGCGGCGTGCTCGGACGGCTTGCCGGTGCACTTTCGAAACGATACCCGCTCACTGTAATCTACACGGCACATGGCTTTCACTTTTATCGCGGTGCGCCGTTTGTGAATCACTTACTCTATGCACCGATTGAGCGAATGCTCGCACACTTAACCGATCTGCTCGTCGTAATCAATGATGAAGACGATAAAGCGGCGCGGTCATTTCACCTAAGAAAAGGCGGACGGGTTTACAAAATCCCAGGAATCGGGCTAGATCCTGTACGTTTTTCACCGCTCAGTGACACAACCTGCAGCATGATTCGTAACCGGCTCTCCGTCTCACCGGACGAATTTTTACTAATCGCCGTCGGAGAATTAAACCACAACAAAAACCACACGGCGATTTTATCAGCACTGCACGCTATGAAGCAAGCAGGAACACTTCACAACGTAAAACTCATCATCTGCGGCGACGGTTTTTTGAGAGGACATCTTGCACATACCATCCGCTCGCTCGGACTTTCCGATATTGTATCGCTGTACGGTCATCGAACCGATGTCCCGGCGCTCATCGGCTGTGCGGATGCGCTCGTATTTCCATCCGTACGGGAGGGCCTTGGCATGGCGGCGATCGAAGCGCTGGCGATGGGTATACCGGTGATTGCGGCGGATAACCGCGGAAGCCGCGAATATCTTTTGCACAAACAAAACGGATTTTTATGCTGTCACGACGATCCGCACACAATCAAAGAGGGAATTTTATTTCTGCAAAACCGCACTCCACAGCAAAAAAAGGAGATGAATGTGCGATGTATCGAGTCCGCACGACCATTTGAGCAGCAATACACAGCCGCCGTCATGCACAAGGTCTACGGCGAAGCCGACCGACGCATCAATGCCGCTTGTGAGTGTTCTGCTGTGCACAAAAAATCCAAACCCCGCCCGCCTGCATGAGGCAGTGTTATCTGTCTGCCGCCAGCAATATCAGCACTGGGAGCTCATTTTATATGATGATGCGTCAAACAATCATGGACAGGCAGTGATCCAATCTGCTGCATTGCTCGATACGCGCATTCGGCTTGTACACGGCAGTGTTTCCCGCGGACTTGCCCACGCACTCAACTGTGCCGTACAAGCTGCAAAAGGCACATATCTTGCACGCATGGACGACGATGACAGATGCGCACCCGAACGTTTCCTGCACCAGATAGCATTTCTCTCTGCTCATCCGGAATGCGACTGGGTCGGCTCGTTTGCAAAACGATTTGATGAGAACGGCGTGTGGGGCAATTTCACTGTTCCCATCACACCGACTGCACATGATTTTTTACGTAATTCTCCGTTTATTCATCCGAGTATCATGTTCCGTGCCGAATCGTTTGCACGCGCCGGTGGCTACAACGAATCGGAAACATGTCGGTTTTGTGAGGACTATGAACTGTTTCTGCGGATGGCCGCAATGGGAATGCGCGGCGTGAATCTGCCGCTGCCGCTTCTTTTTTATCGTGAGGATCGCGCTTCCTATCAAAAACGAACGATCAAGCGGCGGTTTTCGGAAGCGATTGTCCGTTTCCGCGGATTTTCAATGCTTCGTCTGCCGCTTATGAAAAGGCTTCTTTACACAGCCAAGCCGCTTGTGCTGTGTCTTGTACCGCGCGGCGTACAATATACAGTCAAACGCCGTCTTGTCCGCTCCAGACGCACAAAAGGAGACCATCCATGAATTCATTTTCTACTCACCGCTTTTTTGAAGAAACCGCGGCACCAATTCTCGGATTTTTCACCTGCTGGCTCATTGACCGCGCAACACGCGACCGCGTTTCCGATTTATATTTCCTTGCAAGAGACGGCTGGTTTTTCTTTCATGCGGCGCGAAGGCTTTGTGCAAAGCGTGCGCTCCCGATTCGCTGTCACTATCTATACGTTTCACGCAAAACGTTGTCTGGTTCCACACCGCAAAACAAGCATCTAACGTTGTATCTCGCACAGGCAGGACTGCTAAAAAAAACGCGCGCGGCGATCGTGGACAGCGGCTGGATGGGCAGCATTCAGCCTGCACTCAACCGCCGCTTGCTTGAAGCGGGACGCACTGCGCCGGTTTTGGGCTATTACTTTGGGCTGTATCAGGTAAACCATCGAACGCCGTTTTTATCGAAAGGGCGCACTGCGTATTTTTCGCCGCTGACGCATTACTGGCGCAAGGTGTTTTTTTCGCCCGCTGTGTTTGAAACAGTCTTCTCCGCACCGCACGGCACAACAATTTCCTATGGCGAAGCGGCAGGCTGTGCTTTCCCGATCTGCGCGCCTGCAAACGCACAGACAAAAGCCTTTATCCGCACGGGTGCCGACGTTCTATTCACACACGGTACGATCGACAAATGGCTTTCTTCCCCGCCATCCGCGCTGGCAATCTTTCGGATTTGCGTTCGCCTGATGGCGTTTCCCTCACATGGCACAGCCGACTTTCTCGGCGCGCTTTTGTTTTCGGACAACAACCAAAACGAAACGGCATTAGCACCGATCCTTTCAAAATCAAAGCGGAATATGGGACGTTTTTTTCCTTCACTGTTTCATTCCTTTCACAAACGATCATCGATTCCCACAAGTTGGTATGCGGGCAGTGCGGTTCGCTCCTATCGCATGCCATTGTTTGCACTGCTGTCCCATTTTTTGTGGCAGATGGTGCGTCAGTTTCCATTGGTACAGCGAATCGCGCAAAAAAGGAGGTGTCGCCTATGAGTGTTCTTTCCGCATGGCATCAATATGCGTTTGTCATCCGCCAGTTAACGGCGCGTGAGCTCAAACGGAAATATGCCCGTTCTTCGCTCGGCATCTTATGGAGCATTTTAAATCCGCTTCTCTCGATGGCGGTATTGTCGCTGATTTTTCTAAACATGTTCCGCCGTTCCATCGAGAACTATCCGATTTATTATCTGACCGGCTATCTTGTCTGGCAGACGTTCACGCTCGCGACCACCTCGGCTATGACTGCACTCCCGGATAACAAGCCGTTATTATTAAAAGTACGTTTTCCAATGGATATTTTTCTTCTCGCACGCGTATACACCGCAGGAGTGAATCTCGTTTACTCGCTGATCGCCTATGCAGTGATGCTCATTGTATTCAGGATTTCCTTTAAATGGACGATGCTGCTTGCACCGGTGTATCTTTTCTTATTGTTTTGTTTTTCTCTTGGGATGTCCTATCTGCTTGCGGTGGCATGTGTATTTTTCGGTGATGTGAGACATCTATACACCGTGGTGCTCACCCTTTGGATGTATTGCTCGGCGCTGTTTTATCCGGTCAGTCAGCTGTCAGAATTCATGCAGACCGTCGTGCTTATGAATCCGATCTATGCGTACATCAGCAGTCTGCGCGGCGCTGTACTCGATGGCACACTTCCAAGCGGCCTTGTCTGGCTGCAAATGCTGTTTTTCGGCCTCTTCACCTTATTGATCGGCCGCATGGTATTCAAGTTTTACCGAAAAAAGATTGTCGAATTTTTATAAGGAAAGGCGGTGTGTCCCGTGCCAAGTGCAAAGCGTCCCGAAATTTTACTGCGAGATGTGACCATGCGGTTTCGGCGCACCAAAGATACGCCTACGAGTTTAAAAGAATGGATGGTATCTTTGCTAAACCCGAAAGCGAGAAAGCGAGCGGAATCGTTTTTGGCGCTCGATTCCATCAGCTTTTGTATTTATCCGGGAGAAATTGTCGGTATCATTGGGACAAACGGCTCAGGCAAAAGCACACTTTTAAAAATCATTTCCGGTGTACTGCCGCCCACTTCCGGTGTTGTTTTTGCAAACCGCAAAAAAATTGAGCTATTAACCCTCGGCACCGGATTTGATTTAGAACTCACCGGCCGCGAAAACGTCTATTTAAACGGCGCGCTCATCGGATTTACAAAACGCGGACTTGACCGAAAATATGATTCGATCGTTTCGTTTGCGGAGCTTTCAGGCTTTATGGACGAAAAAGTGCGAAACTATTCCTCCGGCATGGTGTCACGGCTTGCTTTTTCGATTGCCACATCAAAATCTACACCGCGGATTCTAATTCTTGACGAGGTACTGAGTGTCGGCGACCGGTTTTTCCGCGAAAAAAGCGAACGCCGCATCCGCGAAATGATTCAAAGCGGTTCCACTGTACTGATCGTGTCGCATTCCACACAAGTCATCCGCTCGCTCTGCACTAGAGTGCTCTGGATTGAGCGAGGAAAACTCCGCGCTGACGGCGATCCCGATACGGTTTGCCGCGCGTATGAAACGATGGGGAAATCATGAAGCGTCTTACATCTGCACTCTATTCGTTCTTTATCGCGCGTGTGCCCGGGATTCACGCACGTGTACTGCCGTTTTATGAGCGGACCAACAGCCGTGTGCTTGCGCTTTTGTATGCACTGCTGTTAAACGTCTGCTATCTTGTAGGCTTTCGATTTCTGAAAGCTCCGCCGCCCTACCGTGAAAAAAAGCTGTTTTGGGCATCCAGTGAATCCGCGCGCGCACCCCTTTGCAGTCCAAAAGACTTTGCTTCGTCACTTTGTGCGTTCGATGTGATTTCGTTCGACATTTTTGACACACTCATTCTGCGCCGTGTATCAAAACCGGAGGAAGTCTTTTTCTTTGTCGGAATGGCGCTTTGCTATCCTGACTTCTGCACGATCCGAAAATCCGCCGAACAGCAGGCACGTGTATACGCCTATCAAAACACCGGCTCCTATGAAGTGACGCTTTTTGAGATCTGGGATGTGCTCTCCAAACAAACGGGAATCCCTAAAGAACTCGGCATCCAAACAGAACTTCGCTGTGAGCGCGCCTGCTGCTTTGCAAATCCGTATTTAAAAGAGGTCATCGCGCTCTTACAGCAGGCGAATAAGCCCATTGTTCTGTGCTCGGATACCTATTTGACCGAACCGATGATCGACGATCTGCTCACTTCGTGCGGGTATCAGTCACTTCACACCCGCTATCTCTCCTGCGCATTCCGTCAAAGCAAGGCAGAAAGCCGTTTGTTTGTCACGATGTATCAAACAGAGGGAAAACATCGGTCAATCGTTCACGTCGGCGATCATCCCATATCCGATCAGGCGCATGCAAAAGCGCGCGGTCTTTCGGTGATCCCGTACCGCAATGTGAATGCACTCGGCGCACCGTACCGCACCGATGATCTTTCTCCGATTGTGGGTTCACTGTACCGCGGCATCACGAACGCACATCTGTATGCCTCAGACCGCTGTTATTCGCGCGCATATGAATACGGCTATTTATACGGTGGGCTGTTTGTGACAGGCTTCTGCGCATTTATTCACAAAACGGCACAACTTTGCCATGTGGACACGCTGCTATTCTTATCACGTGACGGTGCTGTTTTGCAAAAGGCATATCATCTGCTATACGCAGAGCAGGCACTTCCCACGAAATATGTATACTGGTCGCGTCGCGCCGCCACAAAACTCACAGCCGGTTACTACCGCGCACTGTATTTTGCACGCTTTTTCGGCGAGATGCAAAACCCAAACGAAACGATCCGCGACCGGTTTGAGAAAGCAGAGCTCACTCCGCTCCTTGCTCCTTTCTGCCGTCAGACCGGCTGTTCTCCGGACACGCGCTATACGCATAAAACAAGCATGTTGGTCACAGACTATTTAAAAGCCCACATGGACGATGTGCTTTCCTGCTATGCGCCGCAACGCGCAGCCGCAAACGCCGTGTTTTCCGATCTGTTAAAAAATTGCCGCCATGCCGCCTGCGTCGATATCGGATGGGCGGGAAGCAATCTATTTTTGCTGTTTTATCTGGTAAATGAGTTATTTTCGATTCCCTGCAAGCTGACCGGCATCTTAGGCGGAACCACTTCACAAAATATTTCGCCAAACGACACACCCGAGCCGTTTTTGGCAAACGGCACGTTTTTTTCGTATCTCTTTTCGATGGGCCAAAACCGTGATCTCTTTTCATTTCACCGCCCATTGTCCGGCCATAACCTGGCATTTGAGCTGCTGCTCGGCGATACAACCGGCACATTTTTAGGTTACTATCCGGACGCACAGGGAAACCCCACTGCGCGGTTTTCAGGTGGATTTTCCTCATACACACCGGAGATTCACCGTGGGATTCTCGATTTCTGCGCACAGTATAAGTGTGCTTGCGACGCGCTTTCCCTTCCCGTTTTTATCAGCGGACGGGATGCTTATGCACCGATGAAAGCCGTGTTAAGCTCAAAGAACCGTGCATATTTAAAGCAGTTTGAGGAGGAATTTGATGAAGGCGCTGTATTGCCGTAGTCTGCCGGTGCTCTATCATGCAGTGAGCGCATATCAGCTATTGGAAGTTCTGCTCCACCGCATACTCGTGCATCCAAATGAGCCGGCAGTGCTGGTTGTCCCCGATTTCATCAAAGAAAAGTACCCGAATATCATGCTGATCGCTTCCCGCCGTTTGTTTGACCGCGTCGGTTTGTTTCCCTATACGCAAATTCCGCATACGACCGAACCGGAAATCACCGCACGCGCCTTAAACGCTTGGGAAGTGCTGTTTGGTGATACCCGTTTTTCACGCATTTATGTGGCGGGCGCGCATTTTTATTTTTCGCTTTGCCTCATACAAAAAGGACTGCCTTTTTCGATGTTTGAAGATGCCGCAGGAATGCTCACACGCCCGCGGACACTGTTTGCATCGCTTTTAAAAACATATCCTGTGCAGGCGGCAATCGCCGCAAAGTATGGACTGTTCACCGGCGAACACCCGCTCGTTCAAACAGTCATTTGCTTAACGCGTGCACAGGCATTTGTGCCGCAGTCAGTTCGGTGCGAAAATTTCTGCGTAGAGGATGCGCTCGAAGCACTCTCCAAAAAGCAACGCCGCAAAATCGTATCGCTGTTTGTGCGCGCGCCGATTCACACGCAGGCAAACGCCGTGTTTTTGACACAGCAGCTGTCTGCACTCGGTATCCTTTCGGGGGAGGAACAGCACACGTTTTACCGCGCGCTCTTCGCTTCACTTCCAGAAAACACCCGATTGTTTTTAAAAGTGCATCCCGACGATAAAACCGACTATACCGCGCTGTTGCCGGATGCGCAGATCTGCACGGCACCATTTCCGTCGGAGCTGTTGCCCTATGTACTCACACCGCTTCCGAAAAGCCTGTATACTGCCGGTTCCACCGGTTATCATAATCTTGTGCACCACTTTCGTGTCTATCAACCAAAAGGAGGGGTTTGGTGTCCCGTATCCTGATTCTCGTCAATTCCGTCTATCAGCTCTTGACGACAGTTCATTTAAAATGCACACTGTTATCCGATACCCACGCTGATATTCTGCTGACCGACGTGCTCCCCGACGCGCGTGCGCGTATCTTGCCGCTTCAGGAAAGTGCGTTGTTTTCCCGCGTACTGTATGCCTCGTCCGCATCGTTTAACGCGCAGTATGCCAATGCATCCAAACAGTCTCTCGACGAGGTATTCTTACAACCGCTCACAACACTCAACACACTGATAAGCGAGCCGCTTACTTCCTATGACTCCATCTTTTTTTCAAACTTCGACCCGTTTCTGCGACTGATTGCTTGTGTCTACTACAGCGCGCCCTGCGATTTTTTCTGCTATGAGGACGGGTTTTCCTCGTATGTCATTTCGTTTCTAAATCCAAAGCGCGCCGCTATCAACACGCATCCGCAGGCAGTGAAGATCAGCGAAAAACTGCGCGCATTTTATCTGTTTGAACCGACACTTGCCATGCGGGGTGATTCCGTTGCAAACCGACGGATTCCAACCATTGATCCGCAGAATCATTCGTTTGTCGCACTGTTAAACCGAATTTTTTCGTATACGCCGCCACCATCTTTTCCTGATTTCTTATTTTTGGAGCAGTCGTTTCGCGCAGAACGCATTCAAACAAACGATGCAGAACTCATGGCGATGTGCAAGCAATTCGCCTCCCCGCGCCGATTTTTTATCAAACCGCACCCACGCTGTGAGGATGACATGTTCTATCCGGCGCGGCTCTTTTCCGGGTCTGCGCCGATCGAGCTGTATCTCTTAAACGGAATGTACAGGCACACTACGCTTTTAACCGTTTGTTCAAACGGTGCCCTGTCCGGCCGGATTGCGCTCGGCATGCAAAACGAAATCGTACTGCTATATAAACTCTTTTCCGGCAAAGTGCTCTGGAAAGAGGACGACGTATTAAAACGGTATTTACACGCGTTTTCCCGGCGGTTTCCGGATGCACACTGTTATGTGCCAAACACATCCCATGAACTTGAGGATATTCTGCGCGTATTAGGAGGAAACAATGAGTAAGGAAGTTTTAGTTTCGGTCGTGATTCCCGTCTATGAGGTGGAGGACTATCTTGCGCGTGCTGTCGATTCCGTGCTTGCACAAACGCTCTCCTCCATCGAAATCATCTTAGTCGATGACGGCAGCACCGATGACAGTGCACAAATCTGCGACGAATACGCCGCGCGCTATCCCGAAACAATCCGCGTCGTCCACAAACAAAATGAAGGCCTCGGCCTTGCACGCAATACAGGGGCTGCACTTGCACGCGGAAAATATCTGGCGTTTATTGATTCGGACGATACAATTGACCCTACGATGTACGCATCCATGGCAGCGATCGCAGAGGAAAACAGCTGCGATGTCGTGATGTGCGATGTCATGATTCACTATGTGGCAGAGGATAAAACGACGGTCGTTTCGTCCTATCCATCACAGATGGTCGATCTGTGCGACTATATTGCAAACGGTAACAACATCACCTACAGTGTCAACAAGCTGTTTCTGCGCGAGTGGTTTTCCTCATTTGCATACGAAAAAATGCTGTTTGAAGATATCGCGCTGATTCCCGCCGCCATGACGCACTGCCGCACGCTCGGTTATGTCGCTGAGCCGTTTTATCACTACTACCGCCGGCCGAACACGCTTTCCACCACGGTACAAGGTGCGCTCGGCGATGTGGTCGTGGCATTCAAGCTGTTTTTGGATCGATGCAATCCCGTTTTCCGCGAAGAAGCGGTGTACTGTGCGGCACGTCAGATTTACTGGAATATGATGCAGTCGCGCGTGCTGTTAAAGGCCGATTTTATCACGCTATTACACGAATACGAAGCCGATTTTTTAAAAAACAGCTATATCCGGCAAGATAAGACCATTTCCCGTCTGCTTCCATTTTGCAGTGAATCAGTCATTCCGGAACGATTTTTGTGCGTCCACCTGTTCCGTCCGCTGCCCGACGATTTCCTGCCCACGCTCACCGAAACATTCCCTCGCGCTTCCATCGTGCAAGCGGATGAACGGATTTTAAGTGCCATTCCCCTGCCGGAATCGGTACAGCATGCGCTCGATACAGGAAATGTCACCTTTGCGGAGGAATATGTATCCCTTTATCTGCTGTACCGGCTGGGCGGCATTGTATTAACGCCCGAAACCCGTGCACAGCTTGCACTTAAAACGCTGCGCACCTTGCGTGTCTTCTTCGGTTTTTCGTCGGAAGAGACGTTGTTCACCGGCTGCTTCGGCGCGCTCAAAGGTCATTATGTCATCCGCATGCTCCTTGACAGTTATAACTCACCGAGTATCGTAAATACCGCCTGTCTGCCGCTTGCAAACCGGATGCGTGATCTGTTATGCGTCCAGTTCGGACTGCGCTTAAACGGCAGAAAACAGCTTCTGCACAAAGAAATTTCCGTGCTTCTCCCAAGTGTGCTTGCCTATGACATGCAAGACGGCGAAAACTGTGCGAAACGCGCCGACATCAAGGTGCCGGACGGCTATGAGTGTGTAAGCCACGAAGTACTCGCCTTTTGGTCTGCGCGCATTCTTGAAAACTGGAATTTATACAAATCCCTGCGTGATACGCGTCCCGGCACACCGCCGCCAAAACCTGCACCATCATCACAGCGCGGCATCAGTGAAGCAGAGCTTGCCGCACACATTCAACAGGTGATGGATAACTATGAGCACTCCACAAGCTGGCGTATCACAAAGCCGCTGCGCGCACTTGCAAATCTATTCAGAAAGTGAGGAAAAAGACATGCAATTTGCGGTCATCATTCCGGCACGCGCAAACTCCACCCGGTTTAAAAACAAGCCGCTTGCCGATTTATGCGGCAAGCCGATGATCTGGTGGGTATATCACCGCGCAATCAAAGCCAAGCGTCCCACCTATGTCTACGTTGCAACCGACAGTCAGGAAATCTCCGAGGTTTGCCACTCATTTTCAATTCCGACCATTCTCACGTCACCTGATCTTCAAACGAGTACAGAGCGCATCTATGAAACATCCAAATCCGTTCCTGCCGATTTTTATGTCTGTGTAAACGGAGATGAACCACTCGTTTCGCCTGATTTGATTGATCGGATTATTCCCGATTCGCCGCCGGACACGTTTTTTGTATCGAATCTCATGACTGCCGTGCATTCTCCAGCAGAAGTCGTCGACGAATCAAACATCAAGGTTGTGGTGGATACGAATCAAAATGCACTGCTTTTCTCCCGCAGTCCGATTCCCCATCCAAAGGCAAGTCTTTCGTTTTCGTACTACAAGCATTTAGGCATTTTGGGCTACACAAAAGAAGCACTCCGATTTTTTGCAGAAACGAAAAAGGGACCGCTCGAAGCGATCGAGGATATCAACGAACTGCGCTTTTTGGAACACGGAAAATCGGTTCATATGATCGCTGTGGAAGCCGACACGCTATCCGTCGATACACCGAAAGACCTTGATTATGTACGAAACGTGTTGAGCGAAGCACTACAAAAAGGAGAAGTGGTCATTTGAGTATCCAGGTTTTAGACTGTACGCTTCGTGACGGCGGTTATGTAAACGACTGGCGTTTTTTAAAAAAGACGACCGCCGCTATTTTGAAAAAGCTCGCCTGCGCAAACATTGACATTGTCGAATGCGGATTTTTAACCGATGCGCCGCACGACAGCGAATGCACACTGTTCTCTTCACCGGCAGAGATTCAGTCACTTCTACCCAAACCATCACATCACACCATGTTTGTCGCAATGATTGCGATGGGAGAGCATGCGCTTTCTCCTGACGAACTGCCGCCGTGTGATCCAAACGGCATCACCGGTATTCGGCTCACCTTCCACAAAGATGAGATCGACCGTGCGATCGAATGGGCAGCATGGATTCAGCAAAAAGGATACCGCGTATTTATGCAGCCGGTCGGTACCGTGTTTTATTCAGATTTAGAGCTTCTTTCTTTGGTCGAGCGCATGAATGCACTTTCCCCCTATGCGTTTTATATTGTCGATACGCTCGGCAGTATGTACCGAAACGATGTTTCGCATCGGTTTTATCTCATGGATAAAAACTTAGACGAGGCAATTCACATCGGCTTTCACGGGCATAATAATTTACAGCTTGCATTTTCAAACGCGCAGGTACTCGGTAAAATCCAAACAAAGCGTACACTGATTCTCGATGCCTCTGTCTATGGCATGGGACGCGGTGCGGGCAATCTTCCTACCGAGCTCATCACGCAGTATATCAACGAGAACATCGCCACTCGATACGATGTGACAAAAGTAATGGACATTTACGATGAGTACATTGCCGACATTCGAAAGCAGTATGAATGGGGCTACTCAATGGCATATCACATTGCTGCAAGCCATGTCTGCCATCCGAATTATGCCTCGTATCTCATCAATAAGCAAACACTCACTGTCAAAGATATTGACACAATTATCCGTCAGATTCCCATAACTGATAAAATGTTGTTTAACCGCGCACTGATTGAGCGATTGTATGTTGCGTTTCAAAACAAAACGATTGATGACCACAATGCGATTAAAACGCTTTCCCATCTTATTGGTAACCGTCCTGTTCTACTGCTCTCACCGCAGTTTGCCGGTGCAGATATAAACGATGACGTGCAGGCACTGATCAATCAAACGTCACCATTTGTCATCTCTGTTCATTTCCTGAGTGACAAAATAAAAACCGACGCCTGCTTTTTCAGTAACCACAAACGTCTTGATCAAATGAATACCGACCTGACCACACAGCCTGGTATCACGTTGATTGTCACGTCCAATCTAAAACCTCCGACGCGCTCGCAGACAATCGTGGCCGATTACGCAAGTTGCCGCAATACCGAGCCGCTTGTGGCAGATAACGCAGGACTGATGCTTTTAACGCTTCTTGCACGTTGCAACGTAAAAAAAGTGTTCTGTGCCGGATTTGATGATTTTTCACCAAACACACAAAATAATGCACATTGCACAGCAATACAATCTGCACTTGAAAACATCAAACAAAATATTTTTGTGCACCTACTTTCGTAAATTGAAAACACAAAAAAGACCACCGGAACAAAACTGTTCCGGTGGTCTTTTTATTCTTCTTGAATGGTATCGGATTGTTGCATCTTTTGTTGATAAGATTCTAAAAACGTTCCGAAATATTCAGATTCTGCTTTTTTCCTTGCAGCAACCGCTTTTTCAAGTGAATCATATCGACCAAGATAGTATCGTTTTCCGCGGAATGTCAACCGTGACGCCCATTTGTTTGTCTGTTTATCATAGTAAACGCCGGGTACGCCACTGCTGTTTGTACTGGTTTTAGGAATATTCGTAATACGTGAAAGCTGCGTTCCTTCAACATATCCGGCAGCCTTGCGCATCTTTTCGATTTTCTCCTCACCTAAGCAGCCACAGCTTCGCGTAGTACCGGATGTAATAGAATCCATCTGCACAAGTACCGTATTCCCGCAGTCGCATTGACATCTCCAAAGTGGAACTTTTCGATTTCCGCGCATTGCGGTTTCATTTGTTTTCTCTAAAACCGTCAATTTTCCGTACTTTTTGCCGAGATACGGATTTACGCGCCGACATCCGCAGCTTACATTGTGTCCTCTTGTCAGATTGTTTGCAGCAACATCAATCACGTTTCCACAGTCGCATCGGCAAGTCCAATATACACGCGGATAGTCTTTTTGTGCGCGGTGCAACACGGTAAGCATTCCAAAGCGCTTTCCTGTTAAATCCCGAAGCTTCGCCAATTACACCGCCTCCTTTTCCTGGTTTCTTATTGACTTATATGCATGCTGCCTATCAGATTATTTCTCTAATTTCTGCTCTTTCTTCTTTTTAAACACAAAGAATACAATCAAAACTGCTGCAATTACAATGAAACCAATTCCTACATACAGCAGCATGCCAAAATTGTCATCGGTATCCGGCTGCCCCTCCGTAGGGATTTCTTCCACTTTAAATTCCCACGAAAGCGATCCCACTGCGTTTTGGAATGTATTATCCATTTCCACTGGAACATCAAGTGTAAGAGAAAGTTCCACCTCCGCACCGGAAGCATACGTACCCAAACAAACCCAATCTGTCAAATCAGCAGTTTCATTTGCCGGCGCTGAAAACAAAATATCATCATCATTTTGTTCTACCGTCAAATTCATTTGTGATAAAAATGCTTCACTATCCTCTTTGGCGCCGAGCGACCGCAGATATACTTTCACATTCGATTTCTTGGATACGTCATTTTTAATCGTAATCTTTTGGGTCAGTGAATCACCTGGCATTACACCTTTAAAATTATCAAACAGGTCTGTCGGAGAATATTCGCTGCCTGGTGTAAAAATAAATTCCTGTGCATCGCCGTCATAGAACACCGTTGCATCTGCTGCAAATACGGGAACTGCTGCACTCACTGCAAACACCAGCGTAAGAACAACAGAAAAAATTATCTTTCTCATTCGTTTCATCTCTTACGCCCCCTTATCCTGTAATGGTACCATCAGTACCAATCGTAATGTTCCACGCATCCGATACTGCCCGCGTCGGCTCGCTTTGAATGGCTTCTGCCAAAATTTCAAGCACCTGCCCACCCTCAAGCTGATAGCTTGTAATCAATTCCGGAGTAGGCTGACCTGCGTCAATCGGCGTTTTACAATAGTAATACGATCCAATTTGAACCCAATCAGCAAGATTTAGTGCATCATCAGAAGGCAGTTTTCCCGCTCCGCCAACAATCATATCACCATCTTTGTTATAACTGACAAGACGCACGCGGATATATGCGGGAATATCCGAAGTATTTTTGATTTGTACATTCTCTTTTAATCCGGTATTTTCATTAAACTGTTCTTCTACCTCACACGAAACATGGCTTGGATCAAATGTATTCGTAATCGGGTTTGTTGTTGCAGTCAGCCAAGCAATCGTTGCCCCAACTGTTCCAACCAATAATACAAGAGCGGCACACCATGCAATCACTTTTTTCGTTGATCGGTTTTGTTTCATTTTGATTCGAACATGGTTCGTTTCATACAATAACATTATTATGCCCCTCCTTTCACGTATTCATTCGCTGCATCCGCATAGCCGTTTAACCACTGTGAATTGCGGTTCTCATTGATACAAGTAACCGTTTGTTTTGGATTTTCTGCGTCAATTCCAAACGTGTTATTTTGATATGTCTGATCTTGATACCGCCATGACCACGCGGTCTCTTCCGTCACGATATAGCTGCCTTTCGGAAGCTTTTGAATGGTTGTACTTTCGTTTCCATTCACTGTGACAGTCATATAAAATTCACCGTCTTTTTGGATATTGAATACATATTTCTCACCGGCTTGACCACCCTGTTTTTGAATCGTCAATGTACCCGACTGAACATAAACCGTAAACGTCTTTTGCAAATCATATGCTGACACAGAACCTTTTTGCGTTGGCGTAACGGTGCAGTCCACTGTGTATGTTGTATCCTCTGTCAAAGCAGGTGTCTGTGCTCCATCTGGTGTCCATGTCCAACTACCGGATGAATTTCCGGCCAAAATTGTGTAAATTCCGACTGTTTGATCGCCGTTTTTGACAACATATGAGATATTAACGTAGGCATTATTCGTGCCATCTACATATGACGGAGACTGAACACGCGTTGTCAAATCAGCTGTTTCTCCAAGGAAAATCGTCTGATTCGATGTGGTGTAATCGTACCGAATTGGCACATCAACGACAGGAACATCAAAATTTTCCACAAGACCTTTTTCCGCATAGACACCGGAATCCGTGCCATTAGTTGGCACGTTATTTCCGCCGATAAAGTTTTCTTTCCGTGTAACAGTGAATTCAATGATCAGTTTCTTTCCATAATCACTTGTTGTCCCCGGTTTTGGATTTTCACTAACGAAATATTGATTAAAGTCAAATCCGGTAACTGAAATGCTGTTTCCTGTAATTGTAGCAACAACATTTTTCGCCGGTTCTTTTGCTCCCCAGCTTGTACCATTGGATGCTGTTGCATCAGCGGTATAAATCTGGATATCGGAAGCGTTTTCAGGAACATCAAAATAAGGTGTGACGGTATCCTTTATCACGGTAGAAGCATCCAGTGAAATAGATGGCTGTGAAATACTATCACTAATTGTCTGGAACACATTATTCAACTCATCAGCATTAGACGCTGTTAAATAGTAGTCACTGCTATCCCGCTCAAAATTCTGAGTGATTTGATATCCGTAATATCCAATGCCTATAATGGTATCATTTTTATTTTTGATACCAATCTCGGTTGCAGACAAAAAGTTATTGGAAATATAATTCAAAAACCTGTTCCCCGCAGGAATATCCTGATCTGAAACATCTCCAAGCGCAGTTGTCAAATTCGAATTCCAAACCGATCCCACTTCACCAGTGCACTCGGTCGTTTGTGTTCCCCAATCAAAATAGTGATAAGTATCGCCATGCAATTGACTCGGTTCCGCATTATAAAAAATACCAACAGAATATACGGAAACACCATTATCCTTCAAAGTTTTCGCATGACTAATTGCCGTATTGGCAACGCCAATATCAAAATCACTGCTTTTCGTAGGCACACCATCTGTAAAGACGATGACAACTTTCTGGCGGCTTGTGTTTTTGCCGGTGTAGTTATATTTCGTCGTCATTAGTTCTTCGGCTCTTTGCATACCAGCGCCGACATTTGTTGCACCGTTTTCATTTAAATTTCCCACCGTCTGTTTAAGATTTTCCACGCCGTTTGCATCAGCAAATGTCCACTCTTCTAAAATGGTTGCACTCGATCGAAATTCAACCAAAGCCAGACGATGATCCGCATCTGCAGAATATTTCTGTCCAACGCTGTCAATGAAGTTTTGAACCGCGGTTTTCATTGCTGCTTGACGATTGGTATTTCCAAATGGGTCACTCATCGAACCCGACTGATCGAGTACCAATACAATGTCAAGCGGAACATCTTTCACTTCGGTTTTTACTTCCCCCGAAGTATATGCTTCCAACGAAATTTTGTATTGATCTTCTCCAATCTCTTCCGCTGTTTTTCCGAGGAACAGACCATTTTTGTCTTCATCTGTTGCCTGCAAAGTCTCCGGCGCTGTTCCCTGGGCAAACACGGTTCCCATCGGAAGCACCGCTGCTATTACCAACGCAAAACAGAGAAGAATCGATAAAATTTTACGTTTCATCTGTTATGCCTCCCTTTTTATTCCTGCGGCCATCCGGCTGCTTTCAAAACATCACTGCCATTGTTCTCAGCCTGAACAGCCTGTGCCTGTACCGTAACAGATGCCCGACAATTTTGATAGAGATTGCCCATCTCTTGATGAAACGACACGGATGTAAATAACGGCGTGGTCATCTCATCTGCCGAGATCGGATATTTGTAGTAGTAATAACCGTCCTTCTCGACCCAATCATCCATATTCAAATCCAACTGAATCAGATTTGTATCTGTTTCGCCGCTCATACCTTCTGCCAGCGTAATGTCTTTGGTCACTTGAATCCGCACGTATGCCGGATTATCTCCTGTGTTTTCGACCTGCACAATCTTAGACACTTCTGTTCCCGGAACAATTCCTGTCACATCTTCATATGTAACAAGATCACCACCGTCTTCTGCAATTGCTGTTTCCTTGATTTCAATCGCCACATTTCCAGCCGTAACCACATTTGTTGCGGTTCCATTCGCTGTGAAATAAGCTACCGTGCCATATGCAGCAATGGAAAGGCAAATAACTGCCATAGCAACAGCCAGCAATTTCTTTCTCATGAAATCATCCTCCTTGTCTTTTCCTCTTTATTTTTAGCCTGCTGTTGGCAGGGCATATGTGAAGACTCCCGTGCAATAAAACCGAAATATCCACATATACCCTGCCTCCATAAAGGAGGCAGGGAAAATATGTATGAGTTATGTGTTTAAAGTATTATTTGTTGAACAGTGCATCAAAAGCTGCTTGACGGCTTGCTTGTTTATCTGCTTCATCATAGAAACCTTCTGCCTGAATTGCATAAGCAGTCACTGTGATTTCGTATGTGCCGTTTTCTTTGATCATTTCCTGTGTCACGTCTGCCGGAACTGTCACTTCATCAAAATATGTTACTGCCTGGCCAGCTGCTTTCGGGCTCAATACGCCAAGAATTACATAGTCAGTACCCATTTCCATAACTTTCGGCTGTACTTCGCTCTTAAACCAAGCTGCAATCACTTCATCCTCGCTTTTGCCAGTTGTTTCGCCATAAGTAGTCAGCAACTCAACAAAATCTGCAGAGAGCTGTACTTTCATAAAGGTGTATGCGGTTTCACTGTCTGCTTCAACAGTGATGGTCGGGTCTTTCGGAATTGTTTTGCCCGGGATCAAATCTTTATTGTTAAGATCTGCATCCCAGTTTGGCTCGGTCAATGTGATATCCACATTACCAACGGTAAATTCATTCGTCTTTTCTTCTTGGTCGGTGAAGTATGCCAAAGACGAACCAACGATTGCTGTTGCTGCCAATGCAGTTGCCAGTGCTACAGAGAGAATTTTTTTCTTTGCGTTCATGATAGAACCTTCCTTTCAAAATTCACTTTTTGCGTAATATTTTTAACCGATCGTGCATTGAACACGTTCCGATTTCCGCCGTAAAATAGAAGTTACGTGTTGTCAGGCCACTTTTGCCCATGCCTCTGCCGGTGTAAACTCGCCATCACCGTTCTGAAGCTGTACAGCATATGCAGTGAATGTCAGTGTCGGTCTTGTGTCATTGGGTGCCTCTGTAATTTTATCGAGGTCATCTTTGGTGACACTATCTTTTACGGTTACCTGATTGTCTTTCAGCACTGCAAATGCTTGATCAGAAGTACTGCTTGTTACTTTACAGTAATACACATTCGTCTGATCCGGAACAAGTTTCCAGCCTTCTGCCATAACAGCAGTCATAAATTCATCAAAGTTTGATGATTTCTCCACTTTTACAAACAGGTAGCAGTCTTCGCTGTTTGCTTTTACTGTCGCAACTGGATCCTTGCTGATTGTGCCTCCCGGAACCATTTTGTAGTCTGTCGTTGTTTCTGCTAAAGTGATGTTCACATTGCCGGCAGTGAATGTGTTTTTCACCGGAACAGTCGTTGCAGTCAGCCAAGCAAGCGTACCACCAATCGCACAGCAGATCACTAACGCCAGTGCGATTACAGGGATGAAAATTTTCTTTTTCATCTGATCTCCCTCTTTCTTTTTATTTGTATAAAATAACGTCTTCTCACTGCGGATTCGACGATATTTCCGATTTTGTTTTCTCTTTTTTAAATGCACGCACCAATTCCGGAAAAAAGAGAAGCAACAGCAAAAGCGCACCAAATGCAATTGCAAGATATATTCCTGGCGGCTTTTGAATAAAACTTGCAACATAACCGAGATACGGAATCGAGAACACTGGTACGCCAATTAAATTTTTAAAATGGACAGGCGTACCATCTATACTTTCATTGGCGTCACCTTTTGTATAAAACCATTCATTTTCTTCATCAATCTTGACGACTCGATGTGTCGCAACGACTAAATCTTCATTTAAAACAAATGTGATAGCCTGTCCGACCTGCACTTCTTGAGGTGCTACCTTTTTCACATAAATAAGTGAACCAGTGTGATATGTCGGTTCCATACTTCCTGACAATACTGTATACGGTTCAAGGCCAATCAGACGTACACCAACCAGCAATACCGCAAGCAATGCAATGAAAGCCACAAGAACCGTTGTGACAACTCTAACTCCCTTTTTTATCGTTTCTATTTGCCTCATATTAAAACTCCAATTATTTTTCAGCTTCGATGCATCACTCATCAAAAGAAGGACATTATATAGTTAAACCAAACAAACAGATTCCAAGTGTATCATTTTCTGAATTTTCGTAGAGTTACATACTCTATGTAAGCCTAATTATACCACATTCTTTCTTAAAAGCAACAGTTTATCGCTAAAAAGTTTAATTTTTAATTTATTTTATGTGCGATTTATATATGAGAAGAGCAAATAAATCTTATTTAAACCTTATGAGCCGTCAGAAAAGCCGTCAATGGAGGATAAAAATATAAACAGAAAGGATGATCTTTGTGTCAAAAAAAGGAGAAAACATTTATAAGCGAAAAGATAATCGTTGGGAAGGACGATATATTAAGGGACGTACCCTTGATGGAAAACCGCAATTTGGCTATATTTATGCGAAAACATATCAAGAGGCAAAGAAAAAACTAATTGAAACGCAAGCAAACCAACATACACAATTATGTTCGTCAAAGAATCAAAATGCTTGCTTTGCTTTTTATTGTGATCGCTGGCTGTTATTAAATCGAGATCGCATTAAAGAATCAACGTTTATCAAATATCGAAATATCGTGGAAAATCATATCAAGCCGAAACTTGGAAAATATCTTCCTAATAATTTGGACTTGGTGACCTTAGAATCTTTCAGTCATGAATTGCTCACTGACGGAGCACGAAATAAAAAAGGCGGTCTTTCCCCAAAAACAGTAAAAGACATCTTGGTGATTGTGCATTCTATTTTAAAATATGTGCAGTCAGAAACAGGAAAACAATACCCTTCTTTTCAAATGATTTATCCAAAAGAAAAAAGCAAACAAATCCGGATTCTTTCTAAAGAAGAACAGGCTTGTTTTATTTCTTATCTCTTAGAGGATACGGATGCGTGCAAATTCGGCATTTTACTGGCATTATTGACCGGAATGCGAATCGGGGAAATTTGTGCGCTGCAGTGGAAACATATTTCTATGTCAGAAAAAACAATCCATGTATGCAGTACAATGCAGCGGCTGCAGCAGACCGACTGTCAGTGGAACCAGACAAAAACACGTGTCATGATTAGTGATCCCAAAACACATACTTCTAACCGGGTAATCCCATTGACTGAATATACGGCAACACTCTGCACACGATATCGGGCAGCCAATAATGAGGCTTTTATTTTAACTGGAACAAACAAATTTATGGAGCCGCGTACCCTACAATATCGGTTATGCAAATATACGAGGGAATGTGGGCTTTCACAGGTCCATTTTCATGTACTACGTCATACGTTTGCAACAAGGTGTGTGGAAGTAGGATTTGAAATCAAATCACTCAGTGAAATTTTGGGACATTCTTCTGTGCAGGTTACGCTCGATCGGTATGTTCATTCTTCCATGGATTTAAAACGTGATAATATGAATAAATTGACGGCAATCGGTTTTTAACCGATAAGCCGTCATTTTTTATCGTCAAATCGTATTTGTCTGCTTATAACAGGCTATTTACCGGTATTTTTAATGAAGTATGTAACTCTACGAAAAAAAGGAAAAACAAAAAACCATCGCGTTTGCGATGGTTTTTCTTTTGTAAATCATTATTTGCTTTTATCAGGTTTCTGTTAAATAATCAATGACAGTACGTGTTTCCCCCTGCATTTGATACACACGCGGAACACGTCGTCCAATCAAACACATCAATTCATAGTGAATGGTTTGGCACAGCTGCGCCAGGTCATCAAAAGAAACCATTTCCAAACCATCTGTTCCCACAACTGTTACGGTATCGCCTAATCTCACATCAGGAATGTCTGTAACATCCAATATCAACTGATCCATACAAATATTCCCGATAATCGGCGCGCGTTTGCCACGAATAATCATATGCCCTTTATTAGAAAGCAGACGCGGGTATCCATCTGCATATCCGATCGGAACGGTTGCAATTCGCATTGGATGATCTGCAATAAATGTTCGATTATAAGAAACCGCTGTTCCTGCCTCAATTTGTTTTACCATGGACACAGTGCTATAAAGAGACATAACCGGTTTCAGTGGAAATGGCAGTGGTTCATGACTGGGTGCATATCCATACAATACAATTCCGGCACGCGCCAAATTAAACGAATCACTGCTGCAAAAGGCAATACCAGCACTATTTTGCAAATGATATGTATCAAACGTGATTCCCTGTTTGCTGAGCGCATCCCGCACGTCATAAAAACGTTGCATCTGCATTTTCGTATACGCATCTGAATCCTCATCGTGCGCATCTGCACTTGAAAAATGAGAGAAAAGTCCACAACAGCAAAGCGCCGGCAAGTGATATACACGTGCAATTGCTTCCACTGCCGTATCAACCGGCGTTGCACAAAATCCAATACGGCTCATTCCCGTATCCAATTTGATGTGACAGTTAATCCGAATTCCTTTTTGCACACAAATTTCATTGAGTGCGAGCGCATATTCTGCTGAAAAAACTGCTTGCGAGATTCGATTCTCCACCAGATCAACTGCCGCTTCCGGCGGTGTATACCCAAGAATCAAAATCGTTCCATCAATACCATGGCGGCGCAGATTCAGCGCCTCATTGATATTCGAAACCGCAAATGCACGAACACCTGCATCATATAATGTTTGCGCTACCATCCGATCGCCATGTCCATATGCATCTGCTTTCACCACAGCCATTACGGAAACAGCCTCCGGCAAATGTGCACGAATTTGAGCATAATTAAATCGCAACGCATCCAAATCCACAACGGCCCAGGTACGCTTATAAAATGTTGTCATCAAAAACTCCTCCAGGCAAACAGCCTCATTGCTGCTGCACGGTATTTTTAATATGTTTTATGTGTCAGCAGCGAAATGCCGGTAATATTAAATATCACGGAACCCACTACAATCCAAAATCCTATCGTAGACGCTGCAAGCACCAATGAAATCACACCTATTACAAATGCACAAATACCA
The DNA here is from genome assembly GCA_944386285.1 of uncultured Clostridia bacterium. Taxonomy (GTDB): domain Bacteria; phylum Bacillota; class Clostridia; order Oscillospirales; family Ruminococcaceae; genus Paludihabitans. The sequence goes on from CALXAM010000058.1 coordinate 71,911, forward strand.
ATCAATAATATGATCAAACCGATTTTTCGAATCGGCGAAGATTGCTTCATACAGATATTCGCCTCCTTTAAATAAAATGCTTTTTATTATGATACATCATTTTATGCCCAAAAACAACCGTAAAGAATTGCAGTTTCTATTACGCTCTGTACAACCACAAAAATAAAATGGGTTTTTAAACATATTCCACATGGTTTTCAACAGTCAAAGGGGCAAAAACAATAGGATTGATCAAGTTTTCAACAATGTTATCAACGCTCGTTGAAAACTCATCCACGATTCAACATTACAATCCGTATATTTCCCTTATTTTCGCAATGCCTCAAAAAACTCAGAAAGCATTGTGCTGCAGGCAATTTCGCGTATTCCACCGAGCACTTCGGGCACATGATTAAATCCAATACGGCAAAAATCTGCAAGCGTACCGGCACATCCGGCTTTGACATCATAAGCACCAAACACCACGGTATCAATACGAGCGTTAATGATAGCACCCATACACATTGGGCACGGCTCCAATGTGACATACAGCGTACATCCTGAAAGCCGCCACGACCCCACTGCTGCACATGCTTCCCGAATTGCATTGATTTCCGCATGCCCGATTGCCGTTTGATCGCGCTCTCTGGTATTATATCCACGTCCAATGACACATCCGTCTTTTACAATAATACATCCAATCGGAACATCATTTGACAAGAGAGCGCGTTTTGCTTCTTCAATTGCCAAATCCATATAGTTAGAATGCTGCATTTTCCTCATATCCATCACCCAATGATCTGCACACTTTCAAATATACGCAGCAGCAATAAGAACAGTAAAACAAAAAAGAAAAAGGTAGAACAAAAGTTTGCAAATTTTAAGCGATTGGTGGTATGATCATTTGGATGCATCAGACGAAATGCATTCCGATCAATACGAATGAAATGAATACAGCATAAAAATGCCATAGCCAAAATGAGAATGCAAACCACAAGACACACCACTTCTGCAAGCGATGACTCTAAATAGTTTCTTGCAATATAAAATGAAATTCGTATCACATCACATCCGACGCGTGCCACCAGTGCAGTATGCAAACTTCCACCACGAATCACAAAGTATCCCGCACACAATGAAAAAACAAAAATCGAAACGCCTTCCTGCAAATTCTTTGCCATCAATACAGACAAGATTGCACACGCACAGATTGCAAACCCATCACCATAACGCCGCAACACCGTCAGTGCCATACCACGCAAAAAGATTTCAATCAACACGGAAAGTATCAATGTCAGCACGATTCTAAGAATCAAAACTTCAAGAGAATCAGATACACTTGTCGATTGCGAAGAGATGACATAGCCGAACATCTCTGTAAATTCGCCAAGCATCATTCCAATAATTTCGCCTAGTAATCCAAAAGCGATAATGACTGGAACCCCAATTGCAAATACGCCCTTTTGCGCCGGTCGAAAAACTGGCGCATTGACAAAAGCAGTGCGATATACCAGCGCAGTCAAAGCCAAAATGCAAAGAATAACAACCAGATGAACGGTAAACGAAATCGATGCACTGATATAATCAGACATTTCGATCCATCCGGTTGAAACATTGATTTTGATATTCATACCAAGATAATAAAAAAGATACGTGAATGGACGCACAAGCGCCTGTGTTGCAAGAAAGTAAATCAAAATCATGCAGCAAAAAAAAGATGAAACATGACGCAGAGAATTCAAATAACGCAACCGGTTATTCACTGAGATAAAACCAAGTCCATCAATATATGTAAGACTTCCATCCTCTGCTTGTCTTTCAGCTTTATTCACGGTATGTCGCATGAGAAGACTCCTTTCCAAGACTTTTTTTTAGTATACCACAAACAAGCGGACAGTTTGAATCGTTTTTGTAAACATTTCGGTGTTTTGCTTACCCTTTCAAAATAAAAAGCACGAATGAACCATTCGTGCTTTTTGAATCATAAAACGTATCAATCAAGAATACCACGCAAAACTGCCGGTTTCATCGGTGCCTTTCGCTCAAAATGTGTGGTCAGCGGAATTGTTTTCTGTAAATTACTGCTCTTTTCAAATGCTGTTAGGATCTCAAGTACGTGCAACGTCTGTTCATAAGATGCGCGAGGATCCCGTCCGGTTTCCAATGCTTTTGCCATATCTGCAAGTCCAAGTGCACGACTATTTTCATCATAGTCAAATAACAACGGGAGTTCTTTCATCTCATTGTCACGGCTATGAAACAGCTTGATGGGGCCTCCGAATCCATTTGGATCCGGAACGATCAGCGTTCCTTCACTTCCATAAATTTCGAATCTCGGCTGTGTTGGATAATATACATCAAACGTTGTAAAAATCGTTCCCACAATTCCACTGTCAAAATGAAGCATTCCCATCACAGACGTCGGGACATGAACTTCAATCGTTTCTCCTGCATGCGGCTCACTGGTAATGGTACGTGTAGCAAACGGTGTCTTTGTGACGCCAGTAATAGCTTTCACGCCGCCCAATAAATTGATTAACGCAGTTACGTAATAGGGGCCCATATCCATCATCGGACCACCGCCATACTGATAATAAAAATCAGGATCTGGATGCCATGATTCATGCCCACGACAAATCATAAAAGCAGCAGCTCCAACTGGTTCACCAATCATGCCGCTGTCAATCAATTTGCGACAGGTCTGGATTCCTGCGCCTAAGAACGTATCTGGTGCACCGCCAATCATTCGATTTTGTTCTTTTGCAATACGCACCAGTTCCTGGCCTTCTTCAAACGAAGCGCCCAATGGTTTTTCCGAATATACATGCTTACCAGCCAGAAGTGCAGCCTTACTGACTTCAAAATGCTCATAAGGACGTGTCAAATTTAAAACAATATCAATTCCTTCATCAGCAAATAATTCATACATCGTATCGTAAATTTTCGGTACATTGTATCGTTCTTTGGCAGACTGTGCCCGTTCCTTAATCAAATCACAAACAGCAACCAGTTCAATCTCCGGGAAATGCTTTGTAATATTTTCAAGATAGATGCCACTAATTGCGCCAACACCTACCATACCAATTTTCATCATATGCCTTCCTCCATATTCAATACATCTTCGCCGTATTTTCAAATCGCTCAGTTGTAAGATGATGTTCTTTCGCAAAAGCCTTTCCTTCTCCTGCCCAGACCATCCCGCGTTCCATCAATACTTCCGCTGTCGGTGATTTATCAAACACATCGTCATGATGCCCGAGTGAAGTATAAAACACGCGTCCATTTCCCCAAAACTTTGTCCAACAAACCGGCATATCAACTGGTTTATTTGAAATATGATTGTAGGTTACAAGCGGAAATCGTGTTGTTGCTAACACTTCAATGGCAGGATCAATATGCAAATAATAATGTTCACTGCAAACAGGGAAATCAGATAATCCCTCTGTAATCGGACTGGAACCATGACAAATATTGACCGTATAATTGATTCCGTCACCGCCCGGATGACTGACCCATTGTCCTCCTGTCATGAACTGCCATTCTGTATCTTGCCGAAATGCATCACACATGCCACCATGACATCCAGCAAGTCCAACGCCCGCACAAACTGCTTCTGAAACATTTTTTACATATTGGTTGTCAATTGTCCCCATTGTCCAACACGCAACGATGAAATCCAGCTTTTTAAGTGCATCTGCATCTGCAAGACAATCCAATGTGTCCGAAATCGTAACTTCATAATTGTGCTTTTCAAGCAGTCGGGCAAATCTTTTTGATGTCAGCTGAGGCTCATGTCCATCCCAGCCACCCTGAAAAATCAATGCCTTTTTCATGAAAAAACCTCCTTTAAAATTTTTCGCGCTGTGCGCACAAAATGTGTAGTTTTTATCCGTTTTTTATATTGACATTGTAGCATTATTCACCGTATAATGCTTAGCAGAAGCAAACAAAAAACACACATTTGTTGCAGGAGGGTGGAAAGATGCTCCCCTTTTATGAATATCGAACGGATTTGCTGCGTGTGGAAAAAGGACGTGGATTATGTTTCCCGCCACACTTGCATATTTCGCTTGAACTTTTATATGTAGAATCAGGAACCATGCGTACGTTTATCGGCGATAAGGAATACCTTGTTCACACAGGTGATATCGCATTCATATTTCCAAATACGGTACATGCGTATGAATATGGTCCAAATGGGATTCCTGCACAATTCTCCATGCTGATTTATAATGATACGCTTTCCAAAACGCTTCAAACACTGCTGCATGACACCTGCCCGCAGACACCTGTGATTCGAAGGGATGCAATACATCCTGACATTGTATATGCACTTCACGCACTTGCAGCAGAACAGGAAAACGGAAGAGAGGAAGAGATCATCACACTCCTTGTAAAATTGATTATGGCACGTGCAACGCCTATGCTTTCTCTTGCATACTCTGACGTATCTGGTACAGGTTTGACTGGCGAAGTGATTGATTATATTGTACGACATTATCGTGAACCACTTTGCTTAGAAGAGCTCTCACGACGATTTGGTGTGAGCCGATATCGAATTTCACGCATTTTTTCTAATGTGATCCGTACCGGTTTTCACGACTACGTGAATATGCTTCGCATTGGTTATGCGCAAAAATGTTTGGCGGAAACTGATACCCCAATTTTACAAATCGCTTTTGAGAGTGGTTTTGAAAATCAACAGTCATTCAATCGCGTGTTTAAGCAAAAAACAGGCTTAACACCGTTATCTTATCGCAAAAAACAAGAACAAGAAAGGATGAACAATCATGAAACGCTATTTAACGGCGGAAGAAATGAAACAAGTGATTGAAGGGAAAGGATGTGTAGACCGTATTCCTATCACTTATCAATTCTGGATTAATCCAGAAACATTTGGTGATCGAAAAGAAGAAGCAAAACAAGTGCTAAATTCCTATCCAGAGGATGTCGCTTCTCGTTTGATTCAAATTCCAGATGTATTTAAAGCACCTGCGGATGATCCAACCTATCGCTGGGTACAAAAAGACGAACCAAAACAAGAGAAAAAATTAGGCATTGATGCGGTTGTCGCAATTGAAGATTGGGATGAACTTGATGACGTGCTCGAGCACTTTCCAGATCCTAATTACCCAGGCCTATTCCCTGCTGGTCCAGAGGCAAACGGAAAATATATCCTTGCAAATTGGTGGTATTGCTTCTTTGAACGTTTATGGTCTCTGCGTGGTATGGAAAATGCCTTAACTGATTTTTATACGAATCCAGATGAAGTTCATCGTTTATTTGATGCTTTGGCAACTTTTTATTGCCGAATCATTGAGCGCAGTGCAAAAGAATTACACGCAAATGGCGTTTTTACTTCCGATGATATCGGAACACAAAACGGACCTTTCTTTTCCTTGGAAATTTTCCGCGAATTCTTTAAGCCCTACTACAAACGGATTATTGATACCGCACATGCAAATGGAATGCATTTTTGGCTGCATACTTGTGGAAATATCGAAATGTTTTTACCGGATTTTATTGAAATCGGTTTAGACGTCATTCATCCAATTCAAAAATATACAATGGAAGAAACGCATATTGCAAAAACATATGGCGATAAAATTTGCATTTGGGCTGGTTTTGACGTACAACAGACCATTCCTTATGGTACTCCTGAAGACGTTCGAAAAGAAGTCCGTTTTTTGATTGATACCTATTATCGTAAAGATGGACGCTTTATTCTAACACTTGGAAATGCTGCAACAGCAGATACGCCAATGGAAAGCTTAAAAGCCTTATTGGATGAAACCGTTACATATGGTGAGCAAAAATGCAGCAAAGCATAAGTTAATAACGATAAAAGGACAGATCACAAAGTGATCTGTCCTTTTTCTAATTATTATTTTAATTTAGCGCAAAAAAAGAGAACCCATAAAGGGTTCTCTTTTTCATCTTTTTACAGATTATTTGCTAGCAAGGTACTCATCAACCTGAGCCTGGCAGCCTTCAATGATCTTTCTGTAGCCTGCAGCTTCCAGTTCGCTCATAGCCTGTGCCAATGTTGCGTCAACATCCTCATATGCGCCGCAAGCAAGTGCAGCAGCGTACTGCTGGAAGACAGCTGTGCAAGCAGCAATCTCATTGGTGTAATCTTCTGTCACAAATGTGAAGCCGATCAAATCAGTCGGGGTAGCATTCATAGACATCTCTTTAACGTCTTCGTACATGTCTACCGGAGACGGAGTGGTCGGAGTCAGGATCCATGTGGAAGCCTGAGAGAAGGAACCCGGTGCCCAGTCATCATTCAATGTCTTAACGGTGCCGTCTTCTGTGAGCTCCCAGTTCTCGCCTTGAATACCATAAGCGAGCATGTTTCTGTACTCTGCATTTGTGTTGATGTACTGCAGATATTTCAGTGCAGCTTCTTTCTTCTCAGAGTTAGCGAAGATACCGTTCAAAGAACCGTTAACTGTAGCTCTGGAAGCGATCGGCTCGTGCTGAGCTTTGATTGCGACAGTGTAGTCTTTCTGGTTGCCCCAGACAGCTTCTGCGCCTTCCCAGCCCTGAGCTTTACTTACAACGATGTACTGAAGCTCAGATTCAATCTGCTGTGCGTCCTGGTTAACCAGGCCTTCTTTTCTCCACATAGCCATCTCTTTGTAGTCAGCGATGGTATCCGGATCTTCCCAAGTGGAAACGATTTTTACTTCATCGTCGCCCAGTTTGTCGCCAATGTGGATATCGCCGAGGATAGAATCCCAACGAGCAGCCTCAAAGCCGTTCAAACCGGATTTGTTGAAGTTCAGCGGAGCTGTCAGATCATGCGGATAAGTTTCGCCGCCATTGTCAACATACTCTTTGATTTTGCGGAGAAGCGGAGTAACAGTGGACAATCCTGCACCTGCTTTGTTGAATTCTTCTTCAGCGCCAACTTTATCAAAGACATACTCTTTGTTGCAGATCCAGAAGTTCTGTGCTGCAGAGTCTTTGGTGGTCGGAACAGCGTAAATTTCGCCGTTTACAGTTGCAGACTCCCAGAAGAACTCAGGCATAGAGTTGTACAGTTCCTGGAACTGCTCTTCTTTCAGCATATCGGTCAACGGAGCCAAATAGCCTTTCTGAGCCGATGTATCGTAGCTTGCGAACCAAGAGCAAACAAAAGCGATATCATCTTTTTGACCGGTGGACAATGCTGTGTTCAGTTTATCTGCACTATCAGTTGCCCAAACGAATTTTACAGTCACGCCAATATCTTTAGCGGACTTTTCATTGAGTGCTTCAACGACAGCCGAATCATCATTCGGTGCATTACCCCAATGCCACCAAACGATCTCGACAGGTTCGTCGCCTGTGCCGTCTCCAGAGCCCGACGGTTCGCCGCCGTTGTTGCATGCTGCAAACAAGGAAGCAACCATTGCCAGAGCAAGAAGGAGAGACAACAATTTGATTTTGCCTTTCATAACGAAATCCTCCTAAAAAATATTATTTAAACCCGAAGATTTAAATACAAAATGATTAAGTACCGATCAGCCTTTTACAGCGCCGATGGTAAGACCAGAAATAAAGTATTTCTGGAAGAACGGATACGAACATGCAATCGGAATAACGATAACAACAACGAGTGCCATTTTCATACCGTCTGTCGGAATACGATTTGCAAGTTCAACAGCAGAAACACCGATATACTGCGCATTGTTGATCATTGCCTGAATAGAACGGTCAATCTGAATCAAGAAGTACTGCAGTGGCCACAATGATTTCTCATTGATGAACATGTATGCTTGCCACCAGTCGTTCCAATATGCGAACGAAAGGAACAGACCAATCGTTGCAAGTGCCGGAAGAGAAATCGGAAGAACGATCTGGAAGAAAATACGGAGCTGACTTGCACCGTCAATCTTACCAGACTCAATCAGCGAATCCGGAACTGTTGTTTGGAAGAACGTTCTCAAAATGATAACATAGAACGATGCAACTGCGAGCGGAAGAATCAAAACAAGCAGTGTATCCTGAATATAAAGGAACTGTGTAATGATCAGGTACATGGAAACCATACCGCCGCTGAATACCATCGGAATGAAAACGATCCATGTGTAAAGCTTTTTCAGTTTGAAGCTTGAACGGGACAGAACATAACCCATTGAAGCGTTTAAGAACAAACCAAGCACTGTACCGCCAACTGTAACCACAATAGAAATCAAGAAGGAAGTAACAATCTGCTCACGGTTATTCCACAACTCCGAGTATGCTGCCAATGACCATTTTTGCGGGAAGAAAGAATAGCCAATTGCAGAAATAGAAGTTTTATCAGTAAGCGAGATAATAATAACGAAGATCAGCGGGATGACGCAGCATAGAGCAGCGATGATGAAAATGATTGAAAACAAAATATTCATCGGCATGCTGACACGATTAAATTTCGCCAGACCTTCCAATACAGGTTTTTCTTTTTTCGTTTTAGCCATTTCATCCACCCCCTATTAGAAGAACGCGCTTTCACGGTCAATCTTCGAAACAATCGCGTTGGCGATGAGAATACAGATACATCCAGAAATAGACTGGAAGAACGCCGCAGCCGAAGTAAGACTGATCTGTCCGCCTGTTTTCAATGCCTGCATAATATAAACGTCAAACGTCATTGTAACAGGCATCAATTGTGATGTACCTTTCGGAACCTGATAGAACAAGCCGAAGTCCGAGTTAAAGATTCTTCCGACAGCCATGATCGTCATAATAATCATGATCTGTTTCAAAAGCGGAATCGTAATCTTAGTGGTTTGCTGCCATTTGGTAGCACCGTCGATCACGGCTGCCTCATAATATGTAGCATCAATGCCGGTAATCGAAGCCAGATAAACAACCATGCCGTAACCTGTTGTTTTCCAAATGTTCATAATGACCAAAATAAGAGGCCAGTAACCAATGGATGTTGGTCCATACCAGTCAACCGCTTCACCGCCAAGCGCGGTAATGATCGAGTTGAACACACCTTTGTCCGGGCTCATAAACGCAAACAGGAAGTAACTTGCCACGACCCATGACATAAAGTGCGGCAGGAACATTGCCGTTTGACAAACCTTTGCAAGTTTTTGACTGTAGAGGTTCGATACCATGATTGCCAGTGCAACCGGAATAACAACACCCAAAACGATAAATACCAGATTATAAAGGATGGTGTTGCGCAAAGCATTCATTGCATTCGGTGTCATAAAGAAGAACTCAAAGTTGCTGAATCCTACCCAATCACTCGCAAAGAAGCTCTCGAAGAAGTTACCTTGGATTTTCCAGCTTTTAAATGCGATCAACAGACCGAATAACGGAAGGTAGCTGAACACCAAATACCAAATAACCGTTGGCAAAGATAAGAGAATGAGTTCAAAATCATCAAAGGTAAATTTCTTGCCTTTGACTTTTGCTGCTTTAACCTTCGCCATGTCTTCACTCCTATTCTTTTTTTAAAATTTACGCTGCGCTGTCAGTTCTCCACGTTCAAGCACCGAAACCCCTTACCGAATCATGCTTTATGCAAAGTGCCCATACATGCGCTCGTAGTGTATGTCTATATATTACTATACTCGAAACAATTTTGCAATACTTTTTTTGCAAAAACACTAAATAATTTATTTTATGATTATTCATAATAACGAAAAACACCAAACAAAGCCTGTTTTATGCGATATAATCTGAAAAAAATACTTTCAGAAAAAACATCAAGTCAGATGGGTTTAAAATTCATCAAAATGACAATACTGCGTTTTCACAAATAATCATTATGCAAAAAAAACATATCAAACGATGTTAATTATAGCACATATCGCACAAAAGTCAACCTTTATTTCTTTTTGATTGGCATTTTGCTTTGGTTATGTTATAATACAAGCACAGATTAGGCGGAAAATTCAGTGTTTTTTGTATGCTGGCTTTTCTGTTATATAAAGGAGGCATTTTTATGATGAATGAGCCGCAAATCAAGCGCATGCTCTCAAAGCTTTCGCAGCTTGAAGAAACGCTCGACCGCTATGTGTTTAAAAAACAAGCGGAGCTTTCGGTCGTAAAATACGAAACGAAAGAGCTTTTAAGCCGTGCGCCTGAGGACGACACACTGTACACAGAAGTAAAACCAGGCGACATCTGGGGCGCAGAGCGTTCTTACTGCTGGTTTAAAGGAAGCTTTACCGTTCCGGCTGAGCTTGCAGGCAAACCGCTCTACATCTATCCGCGTTTCGGCGCTTACGAGGCAATGCTGTTTGTTGACGGTGTGCCGTTCGGAAACTTTGCATACAAAATTTCCGAAACAGATCATGGCAACCATTACTGTGATCTGCTGTGCTTAGAGCCGAAAGCTGGACAAGTCATCGACATTGTGATCGAAGCATACGCAGGTCACTATGTAATCGGTACACAGCCCTTTGAGCACAATCCTGTACCAAATTATAAGTATACATTTGAAAGCATCGATATCTGCACGAAAAATCAGGATATCGCTGATTTCATCTATGATCTGCGCTGTTTAAATCAGCTGGCATCCACAATGGATGAATACAGCTTCCGCCGCGGTGACGTTGTTAACTGTCTTGCAAAAGTGCACGAAACCGTTTACTACTCCCCAGAACACACCGACGAAACAGTTTGGCGCGCAGCACTTGCCGACGCACGCGAGATCATGCGTCCGTGCTTAGAGGCAAAAAATGCAGATTCCGCACCGAGTGTCGGACTCATCGGCCACAGCCACATGGACACCGCTTGGCTTTGGGACATTTCCGAGACGATCAAAAAATGTGCCCGCACCTATGCAAACCAGATGGCACTCATGGAGGAATATCCGGAGTACTGCTTCATTCAGAGTAGTGCATACCACTTAGAGCTCATGCGCCGCTACTATCCGGAGCTGTTTGCCCGCATTCAGGAAAAAGTCAAAGAGGGGCGCTATGAGCCAAACGGCGGCGTTTGGGTCGAGTGCGACTGCAACATCACCTCCGGCGAGTCAATGATTCGTCAGTTCCTGTGGGGCCAGCGCTACACTGAGAAATATTTCGGCTACCGCTCTGACTGCTTCTGGCTGCCGGACACCTTCGGCTACAGTGCAGCAATCCCGCAGATCATGAAAGGCTGCGGCGTCGATTACTTCCTGACCACAAAACTCTCGTGGAACGACACCAACACCTTCCCGTATGAGACATTTATCTGGGAAGGCATCGACGGCACCGACGTGTTCACCCACTTCAACTGCACCCACTGCTGGCCGGACCCGAAAACGCTTATCGAGCGCACCGAGGGACGCGGCGCAGTCAACTCGCTGCAACAAAAATCCGTATCCGATTCCCGCCTGATTTCCTACGGTCAGGGCGACGGCGGCGGCGGACCGATGTTTGAAATGATTGAAATGTCCCGTCGTGTCAAAGATTTGGATGGCTGCCCGAAAGCATACCACACCACCGTTTCTGACTTTATGAAAAAGCTCGAAAAAGAAGCGGTCAATCCGAACACCTATGCCGGCGAGCTTTACTTAGAGCTGCACCGCGGTACGCTTACAAACCAGCATCAGATTAAACGCAACAACCGCAAAGCGGAAATTGCCATCCACAATGCTGAGATTCTGACCGTTTGCGATGCAATCAAAGAGAAAAAAGCAGCAGACGACAAAGAAATCCGTCCGCTGCTTGAAACACTGCTTGTAAACCAGTTCCACGACATTCTGCCGGGTACTTGTATCCAGACCGCACACGAGCAGTCCAATCGTGAAACAACCGAGATCATCGAAAAAGCAACTGCTATGGCAAACGACCTCATCAAAGGCGAGGGCGAAGGCGAGCAGACACTCGTAAACCTTTTGCCGTTTGAATATGATGACGTCGTCTACCTGGATGCAAAAGACGGCTGCATCGTCGCTGACGACACAGTTGCACAGCAGTATGTGCGTGATCTGGATGACAACGAGCTGTTAGCGCTTGCAGGCGTAAAAATTCCGGCAATGTCCTCGCTCACTGTCACACACGATGATCGCTGCGCTTGTGGAAACTTTAACTTTACCTATGAAAACGGCAAAGTGACCACTCCGTTTGCAGAGATCACGTTCAATGAAAAAGGCTATATGTCCTCGTTTATCGATAAACGCAACGGCCGTGAGTTGGTTGCCGGACTGCCGTTTAATACTTTCTTAATGGCAGAGGACGTGCCGAGCGCATGGGACAACTGGGATGTTGACGCAGACATTCAGCCAAAATTCAAAGACTGCGCAGAGCTTTTGAGCGAAGAAGTCATTTCGAACGGTGCTGCACAGCTACGCATTCGCCGCACGTACAAGCTCTCCGACAAATCGTCGCTGCGTCAGGACATGGTCTTTCATGCACGCACGCCTCGCATCGACTTTGAAACGGAGATCGAATGGCACGATATCCGCCGGTTCTTAAAAACCGCATTCGACACCTCAATTCTTGCTCGTCAGGCACGCCACGAGATCCAGTTCGGCTATGCAACAAAACCGACCACCCGCAACAATGCAATCGAGCAGGCAATGTTTGAGGTATTAAATCACAAATACACCGACTTGAGCGAAACACAGTACGGCTGTGCAATCTTAAACGACTGCAAATACGGCATCTCCGTCGAAGGCGGCAGCATGCGCCTGTCCCTGCACAAAGGCGGCATCCGTCCGGACCCGCGCGGTGACGCAGGCACCCATCGTGTTACCTACAGCTTCTTACCGCACATGGGTGGATTCAGCGCAGAAACCGTTATCAAACCGGCATATGCATTAAACTACCGTCCGCTCGTCACCGAGGGCCGTTTCATTCTGCCGCAGCTTCTTTCTGTAGAAAATGCGCCGAACGTTATCATCGAAACCGTCAAACCGTGCGAGGATGCACAGAACGCTTGCATCGTCCGTCTGTATGAAGCAGAGGGTACCTATGCTTCGTGCAAACTGGTTCCGGGCTTCGCTGTGACAAAAGCAGAAGAAACCAACATGCTCGAAGAGCCGAAAGCAGAGCTCAATGCAAATGACATTGCACTCACCTTCCGTCCGTTCGAGATCAAAACCATCAAACTGAGCTACTGATTCACTGTTTGATAATCAAAAAACACACGGCGCCCGCCAAGAGGAAATCTTTTCCCTCCCGGCGGGCGCCGTTTTTTATGTTTTATCTTTCATTTCAGTCCATTTTAAGGCTGTCAAACGATTCACGCAGGGTGTCGCACGAAGCGTCGAGTTTTTGCTGTTCTTCTTCTGTCAAGTTCATCTCCAGCACCCGACGGACACCGTTGCGATTGACGACACACGGTACCCCGACATAGACACGATTTTGTCCGTATTCACCACGGAGCATTGCCGAAACGGTCAGCACGCTGTTTTCATCGCCCAAGATCGCACGGGTGATTCTGGTCATCGCCATACCGATGCCGTAATAGGTTGCACGTTTTGCATCAATGATCTTGTATGCAGCGGTACGAACTTCCTCAGAAATGCTTTCCATCTCAGCTTCTGTGAATTTTCCGCCGGAATCGCGGCAGACATCGAGAATCGGTTTTGTTGCAAGCATTGCCTGACTCCACGGCACAAATTCACTGTCACCGTGCTCACCCATGACATACGCGTGCATATTGCGCGGATCGACGCCGAAATAATCACCAAGCAGGTAGCGGAGACGCGCAGTGTCGAGTGCAGTACCTGTACCAAGCACACGGCGCGGGTTAAATCCCGAAATCTCACAAGTGATGCGCGTCATGATATCGACCGGGTTGGTTGCCACCAGGAAAATGCCGTTAAAGCCCGATTCCGTAATCGGATTGATGATCGAGCGGAACACTTCTGCATTACGCTGCAAAAGATCAAGCCGTGTTTCGCCCGGTTTCTGTGCGACACCCGCCGCAATCACAACCACGTCCGCATCGGCGCAGTCTGCATACTCACCGGCATAGATTTTCATATTCGATCCGGCAAATGCCACGCCATGGTTTAAGTCCATCGCTTCGCCTTCGGCGCGTTTTTTATCCACGTCGATGAGTACCAGTTCATCACAAACACCCTGATTGAGCATCGAATACGCATAGCTCATCCCCACCATACCGGTGCCGATCAAAACGACTTTTCTGTTGTTAAATTTCATAGGATACCCTCCGTTTCCCAGCCAGATGCTTGTCCGGCATTGCAATCAAAGCCTCCAATGGGCTTTTCATGTTTATTATACCGCGAATGAAAGAAAAAAGCATGAACTTTTTTCTGCTCACACAAAAATTTGCAAAAAGAAAACCACAGAAGTACGTGCTTCTGTGGTTTTTCATTAAAATCCCCGATTTTCGAGGACAATCGTCTTTTGATATTCCGGTGAAGATTTTAACACGATGCCCGACGGATCAGCCTTTACCCCATGACCAAATGCACCGTTTTCCAAAAGGGCAGTCAGTGCAAACTGTGCACCGTGCAGTGCTGCTTTTTGCATATCGCGTGTTTCAAAATAGGTGAGCAGGAATGCCGCGATATATGTATCACCTGCACCCAGCGTATCGATGACCGGCTCAGTCGATTTGATTGCCGGTTGGAAAATACGTTCTTTACCATCTGTTACGATTGAACCATCCATGCCCATCGTGGTAACAACGATTTTTGTTCCGGCATCCAATGCCTTTTTCATCGTTTCATCAATTTCCTCTTTGGTGCAGCCGCTGCCCGAGAAAAATGCCACATCCAGATACGGGCACAGCCGGCGAATGCGATCATCGGTATAGCCGTCGGAAAAATCCATTGAAATCATAACTTTGCCTTTAACGAGCGGCAGTAAATACGGCAGCTCACTATGTACACTTGTGTGCAGCACGTCATACTGCGCGATATAATCCACGTCGTGGTTGTTAAACAGAAGTTGAACCAATCCGCAGTCACCGCCGAAGTTATTGCCCGCCCAAGTGCGGTCATTTTCTTCGTTTAAGGTGATGCCATTTTTGGAGTTGGTCCCATGGATACGACGGACACGTGAAACGTCTAATCCTTCCTCCTTAAGCGAACGCATCATCAATTCACCTGCTTCATCGTCACCGAAAATACCGATATATGCCGCTTCCTGCGCGCCGGCACGGTGACAAAGCACCGGTACGTTGACGGAATTTCCGCCCGGATACATTTTGTTCTGATGGAGATATACGTCAACCGTGTTATCTCCGACACCGATGATCTTCATACTGTTTTCCCTGCCTTTTTTAATACTTCACTTTGCCCATATATCTGCGAATCGAAAGCGGATGTGCACGACGGGTTGCAAGTGCTTCACCATACATTTGCATCACACGGTTCAAAATGACCGGCGCCACAAATTTACGAACCCGCTCATCAATCGAAGACAAATCAAAATCTTTTGCGTCGATTGCAAATACTTTATCCGAATACCGCAGCAAAAATTCGAGTGCGCGTTCTTCCATCGGACGGGTTTCATCCAAACCGAGCACGCAGAAATACGGGGTGCTTTTATCAACCACTTCAAATGGGCCATGGAAGAACTCGCCTGCATGGAATGCCGCCGAGTGAATCCACTGTGCCTCGAGCAGAATGCAGACAGTCATGATGTAGCACATCTGATAGTCCATGCCGGCGCCGGTGGTATAGAAAATCGGCTCGTTATAATATTTATCTGCAAACACCCGCAATTCTTCTGCACGTTTTGCGCGTTCGGTTGCATAAATGTGATCAAGCTGTTCCATTGCATGCTGAATGAGCGGTGTGTAAGAAGTCTGCTCAAGTACATCCAAAATGGTAAATACTACCTGGTACACAGCCGGGAAAATGGTCAAAAAGTTGGGCGGCGGATTTGACGGTTCATCTTCATAAAACACGACTTCATCCGCGATACCGATTGCTTTCTCTGGAAACATCGTAAACGCAATGGTGCGTGCACCTTTTTCCTTTGCCATGCGGCAGGCATCTACTGTTTCTGCCGTTGTACCCGAATAGGAATTAAGCACCACAATCGAACGCTCCGAAAACTTTTTGGGCGGCGCTGCTACAAACTCTCTCGCCGTATAGATATCGGTTGTGATTTTGTCTGTTTCACGCTCTAAGATATATTTTCCCGGATTCATGGTTGCACGCGAACCGCCGCATGCAACAAAATATACTGTGTCAAACGGTTTGGATTCAAGCATCACGCGAATCCGTTCAATCGTCGCTTTTACATTTTTGATTTTTTGCTCAAACATCTTGATCCTCCATTAGTAATGTGATTTAATTAACAAAACTCTCGAAAAACGCGCATTTAAAGAGGTTCCATCCGATTGCAGCTTTATTATATCCGATGCATTCTTCAATGTCAATAGCAATTTGTTAAATAACTTAACTTTTTAAAAAAAAATAAGTCCGCTATAAAAGCGGACTTATTTTTAAAAAGTAGTTTTCTCTTTTAAAAATGCGGACAACTCAGAAATTGCAATGCGTTCCTGCGCCATTGTATCACGGTCACGAACGGTTACACAGCCATCTTCTAATGAATCAAAGTCAAACGTAATGCAGTACGGAGTACCGATCTCGTCCTGACGGCGGTAACGTTTACCGATAGAACCTGCATCGTCAAAGTCCACCATAAATTCTTTTGCCAGTGCCGAGAACACTTCCTGTGCCTGCTCCGAAAGTTTTTTCGACAGCGGCAAAACAGCAGCTTTAAATGGTGCGAGTGCCGGATGCAGACGAAGAACTACGCGGGTATCGTTTTTCTCAGCGTCAACAACTTCCTCGTCATATGCGTCACACAGGAATGCAAGTGCGACACGGTCAGCGCCCAATGACGGCTCGACAACATACGGAATATACCGTTCATTTGTCTCCGGATCAAAATATTCAAGGCTCTTACCAGAATGCTCCTGATGACGGCCAAGGTCATAGTTTGTGCGGTCTGCAATGCCCCACAGCTCACCCCAACCAAACGGGAACAAAAATTCAAAGTCAGTGGTTGCTTTCGAATAGAACGAAAGCTCCTCTTTTTCATGGTCACGCAAACGGAGATTTTCCTCTTTCATACCGAGCGACAAGAGCCAGTTTTTGCAGAACTCTTTCCAGTATGCAAACCATTCAAGATCCGTATCCGGTTTACAGAAGAACTCAAGCTCCATCTGTTCAAATTCGCGAGTACGGAATGTAAAGTTACCCGGAGTAATCTCGTTACGGAACGATTTACCTACCTGACAAATACCAAACGGCAGCTTTTTACGTGTCGTGCGCTGTACATTTGCGAAGTTTACAAAAATGCCCTGTGCGGTTTCAGGACGCAGATAAATCTCGTTTTTCGCATCTTCGGTAACACCCTGAAATGTTTTGAACATCAAATTGAATTTACGAATATCCGTAAAGTTTTTGCCACCACAATTTGGACAGGTGATACCTTTTTCCTTAATGAATTCTGCCATCTGCTCATTTGTCCAGCCATTCGGCTCTACGCCAGTCTGCTCTTCGATCAAGTCATCTGCACGGTGACGTGTTTTGCAGTCTTTGCAATCCATAAGCGGATCAGAAAAGCCACCGACATGTCCCGATGCTACCCAAACCTGCGGATTCATCAAAAGCGCTGCGTCAATACCAACGTTATACGGACTTTCCTGCACGAATTTTTTCCACCATGCACGTTTTACGTTGTTTTTAAATTCCACACCAAGCGGGCCGTAATCCCAAGTGTTCGAAAGGCCGCCGTAAATTTCACTGCCTGCATATACAAAGCCTCTGCCTTTGCAGAGCGCTACGATTTTTTCCATCGTTTTTTCGCTGTTTTGCATAACTGCTCCTCCTGCAACTTGTTTTGTCGTATCTTTCATTTTAAAGAATCCGCACAATAAAGTCAAGTATTCACCGTGTTTTGCCGTGTATAAACCAAAAAACAGGCAGGATTTTTAACTTCCTGCCTGTTTTCTTTCACTTTATCAGAACTTTGTTTCTTCTTCCTCGTCGGAAGCCGGCTCTTCTGCTTCTTCTGAATTCTCTTCGTCGGAAGCAAGGATGTCCCCGTCTGCAAACGCGTCCTCATCATCATAATATACGCTTGCATCATAATCGAGCTGATTGCTGATCGACTTTGCTTTTCTTCTGAAAAAGGCTGCGACCGCTACCACTGCGCCTACAACTGCCGCAACACCCGCAGCGATTGCAATAATGATTTTTTTCTTATTATCCATGTTGGACACCCCTTTCCTTTGGTATTTCTATTATACGCCCGTACACGCCATTTGTGCAAGTGTTCTTTATAAAATTTCAAATTCGTTCATAATCCGTGATAAAGCGACAATTGGTGCCGTTTCACACCGCAGAATCAGCTTGCCAAGCGTTGCACATGGAACGCCCGCATCGCCAAGCTTTTTGATTTCCTCTTCAGAAAACCCACCCTCACTGCCAACAAACACAGATACTGCCGTGTCATCAGAAGAAACGAGCGATCGAATCGGTTCACCGCCATGTTCATAGCAAACCATCGCATGTTCGTTTTTCATCCGATCCACCGCTTCACCGAACGTCAAAAGCGGCTCCACTTCCGGCAGAATCCCGCGGCCGCACTGCTTTGCCGCTTCGGCTGCAATGCGGTTTAACCGCACACGCTTTTTTTCAAACGAAGCAGCATCTGCTTTCACTACACAATACCGCGTCAACACCGGTACGATCTTTGCCGCGCCCAATTCTACTGCCTTCTGCACAATAAAATCAAGTTTATCCCCTTTTGGCAGTGCCTGATACAGCGTAACAGTCTGACTGGGTTCTGCATCACAGTCACGGTGATCGGTTGTTCGCAGCATGACCGCATCTGCCGATACCGATTCCACAATTCCACTACATTCCCGCCGATGTTTGTTGCAAAGCGTTACAACATCCCCCACACGCACACGCAATACTTTGGAAAGATGCTTTGCATCCTCCCCAGTGAGGCAAACCTGTTCTTCTTCGATGGAATCTACAAAAAATCGCGGCATGATCGTTTCTCCTTTTTTCACGGAACGAAAAACGGACGGAAACCCGTCCGTTTTTTGTATTCATTTTTCTTATTTCTGCTCTTTATCAAACCGGTTTTCATACGGCGACTCTTCCGCAAACTTTTTGACGAGCGCAGCAGATTTGACCGGTGCCTGAATGGTACCTGCACCACCGACACAGCCGCCTGTACAAGCCATACCCTCGATCAAATAGCCGTTGCGTTTGCCCGCTTTTGCAAGCATAAGCATTTTCTTGCAGTTTGCAAGTCCTTCCGCACGGTCGACGAGCACTGTCTTGTCCGGATGTGTACGTTTGATACAGCTTACAACTGCTGCTGCAACACCGCCGGAAACTGCGTAGTTACGGCCGGTTGAAGATGCAGCCTCGTTCGGGTCCATCTCTGCTTCTTCCGTAAAGTCAATATCTTTTGCCGCAAAAATACCCATTAACTCTTCGTAAGTGATAACATAATCCACGTCACTGCGCACAGTACGACGGAATGCCTCAAGCTTTTTGGATGCACATGGGCCGATAAAGCAAACACGAACATCCGGATCTTCTTCTTTAATTTTGCGTGCAGTTGCAACCATCGGTGTAAGCGACATGGATACGCATTTGGAAAGATCTTCACCGAGAATCGATTTTGCAAACACAGACCAGGACGGGCAGCAGGAAGTTGCCAAGAACGGCAGTTCATCCGGTACGCGCTCCAAGAACTCTTCTGCCTCAGAAACAGAAACATCATCTGCACCCGTCGCAACTTCGCGTACGTCTGCAAAACCAAGAGCCAAAAGCGCAGCTTTCACTTTTGCAGGCGTTGCAAGCGGGCCGAACTGACCAACAAATGCCGGCGCTACCTCTGCAATGACCTTTTTGTCACTCTTAAGTGCTAAGATCAGCTGAAGAATCTGCGATTTATCAGCGATTGCCGCAAACGGGCAGGCAACCAGACACTGACCGCAGGAAACACATTTGTCATAGTTGATTTTTGCACGGCCGAGCTCATCGCTCTCGATTGCGCCGACACCGCAAGCTGCCGCACACGGACGCTCACGTTTGATGATTGCATGATATGGACAAGTATCTGCACAGCGTCCGCATTTTAAACATTTCTCTTTATCAATGACAGATTTCCCGTTTACAATTGAAACAGCCTTCACCGGGCAGACACTGCTGCACGGATGCGCCAAACATCCCTGACAGTTGTCAGAAACTTCATAACAAGTCGTTTCACATGAGTTGCAGGCAAACGGAATCACGTTGACGAGCGGAAGCTCAAACACCCGCTCAGTTGTGATCGCTTTGCTAAAATCCTTAGAAATCGGCGCATGTTCACTGGCAGAATGGAGATTCAATCCACAGGCAAGCCGAATCCGCTCTGCAACGATTGCACGCTCTTTAAACACACTCTCACGATAGGATGCAACCTCGCCCTTGATGATTTCATAGGGCAGTTCATCCACACGGTCGAATTCTCCGCTGAACGCAATCTGTGCTACTTTTTTAAAGATCTGCCGTCTGATCTTAACAACAGGTGTATAAATTCCTCTCATAATTCCTTAACCTTTCGCAATTTTTGAAATGATTTTCGCCATTACCATATCACTTGTCGCTTTTTCAATCGGCTCACCGCCAACGACCACCAACGGGGATGCGTCGTTCTGTGTACCGTCACACAGTTTTTCTGTCGCATTCACCCGAACGGATGTGTCGAAACGGAGCTGATTTTTTAATTTCTGCAAGCTTTTGACTGACTCTGCAATTTCCAGTGCACCGTTCATCACGCACTGTGTACATACACAGACATTGACATCCAGACGCTTCATTCTGCTCCTCCTATTCCGCTTATTGTTCATAGGTGTGAATCGTTCACATTCTGTTCTAAATTATACACGAAAAGCGAGAGAACGTCAACAAAACTGCCGTCGTTTTCTCGCTTTTTCTCAATTCGTTTCCTTTATCGTCTTATTTGTTTGCCAACAGTTTAACGAGCACCGCTTTTTGTGCGTGCAGACGGTTTTCTGCCTCGTCAAAAATTTCGTTTGCATGTGCTTCAAACACTTCGGCAGTAATCTCTTCGCCGCGGTGTGCCGGCAGGCAGTGGAGTACCATTGCATCCGGTTTTGCAAGTTTCATGATCTCGTCGTTGACCTGATAGCCTGCAAAATCGACGCGGCGTTTGTCTGCCTGTGCCTCGTCGCCCATCGAAGCCCATACGTCGGTTTCCACAACATCCGCATCTTTTGCGGCTACTTTCGGATCATCAGTCAGCTCAAACTGATCACCGTATTCTTCTGCAAATGCAAGAATCTGCGGATTATACGGATAGCTTTTCGGTGTTGCGACGCTTACGCGCATGCCCATTTTCAAACAGCCGACAATCAGCGAGTTTGACATATTGTTTGCATCGCCGATGAAGCAGAGTTTTAAGCCGGCAAGCGTTGTTTTATGCTCACGGATTGTCATTAAGTCAGCGAGGATCTGACATGGATGCGCAAAATCAGTCAAACCATTGATGAGCGGGATCGAGCCGTATTCTGCAAGCTGCTCGACTTCTTCCTGTGCAAAGGTGCGGATCATGATGCCGTCACAGTAACGCGACAGAACACGCGCCGTATCACAAACCGGCTCGCCGCGGCCGATCTGCAGCTCCGAAGAACTCAAAAACAGTCCGTGACCGCCGAGCTGATCCATACCCACCTCAAACGAAACGCGGGTACGTGTGGATGCTTTTTCAAAAATCATTGCAAGTGTTTTTCCTGCGAGATGTTTGTGCTCAATGCCGTTTTTGTGCTCATATTTGAGCTGATCCGCTAAGTTTAAAAGCTCTGTGATTTCCTGTGCGGAAAGATCGAGCAGTTTTAATAAATGTTTCATCAAAAATTCTCCTCTTTATGCATTCAGTACCGAGATGAGGCGATCGACGCCCTCGGTCAGTTCTTCCCATGAAATAGACAGCGGCGGCAGCAGACGGACTTTATTTTTTGCCGTCAGAACGATAACACCCGCTTCAATGCACTGTGCACACACTTTAGCCGCTTCTTTTGTCTTGAGCGAAATGCCAAGCATCATGCCGAGTCCGCTCACACCAGCCACTTCCTCACAGGCAAGCAGCTTGCGTTTTAAAAAGACGCCTTTTTTCTGCACTTCGAGCAAAAATGACGGATCGCTCACACGCGATACCACAACCTTTGCACCGGCACATACGACTGGATTTCCTCCAAATGTCGTTCCATGATCGCCGTAAGAGAGTACATTACACGTTTTTTCGTTTGCAAGTACGGCACCGATCGGCAAGCCGCCGCCAAGTCCTTTTGCCAGCGTGACAACATCGGGTTTAACCCCAAGCTGTTCGCAGGCAAGCAGTGTGCCGGTACGTCCCATGCCGGTCTGCACCTCATCGGCAATCAGCAAAAGATCATGTGCGGTGCAGTAGTCCGCCACTTCTTTTAAAAAGTCTGCGTCCAGTTCCATGACGCCGCCTTCACCCTGTACCGGCTCAAACATCACCGCACAAAAGCCGCCTTCTGCGAGCACTGCTTTGACTGCATCAAAATCGTTTGCCGACGCATAGGAAAAGCCCTCTGTAAACGGGTAAAAATGCGTGTGAAACACGTCCTGTCCCGTTGCAGCAAGCGTTGTAACTGTCCGTCCGTGGAACGAATTGACAAGCGTTAAAATCCGGTTGCGTGAAGCCTGTTCCCCATAGCAGTCTGCGCTGTATTTGCGCGCAATTTTGATGGCGCATTCGTTTGCCTCTGCGCCTGAATTTTGAAACAGCACCTTCTGATAGCCGGTTTTCTCGCACAGCATCTGTGCAAGCTCTGCATCCGGTGCGCTGTAGTAAAGATTGGATGTATGCTGCAGGGTGTGCGCCTGTTTCGAAACGGCGTCTGCCCATTCTTTGTCGCAGTAGCCGAGCGAATTGACGCCGATGCCGCTGCCCAGATCGATATATTCTTTTCCCGATTCGTCCGTACAGACCGCACCGCTTCCCTGTTTGATACAGATGTTCTGCCGGCGGTATGTTCCCATGATATACTGCCGGTCCAATTCAAAAATGTTCATGCGTTCTCCCGCCTTTTTCGTTTCTGTTTAAAGCACCATAGTGCCGATGCCTTCGCTTGAAAGCATCTCGTTTAAAATGGCATGCGGAATGCGTCCGTCGATGATGAACGCACGCTTAACACCGCGGCGCACCGCTTCGACACAGCAGTCCACTTTCGGGATCATGCCGCCGCCGATAATTCCCTCTTTGATGAGTTTCGGCACTTCGCTCACCTGCACCACCGGAATGAGCGATTCTTCGTCGTCTTTATCACGTAAAAGACCGCGTGTATCGGTCATCAGGATGACGTTTTCGGCATTCAGCTTCGCCGCGATTTTCGCCGCTGCGGTGTCTGCATTGATGTTATACAGCGTAGAATCCTCGCCGATGCCGATTGTCGACACGACCGGCACATAGCCGTTTTGGAGCGCATCGAGAATCGGTGCGGTATTCACATCGGTGATTTCGCCGACAAATCCCAAATCCACATCACCCTCAAGCTTTTTGGCTTCAATCATCCGGCCGTCCATGCCGCAAAGGCCGAGCGCTTTTCCACCGGACTGTCCGAGCAACGATACCAAGTCCTTGTTCACCTTGCCGGCAAGCACCATCTGAACAACCTCCATCGTCTGTGCGTCGGTATAGCGCAGACCGCCGACGAATTTCGGCTCGATGTTTAGTTTTTTGAGCATGCTGTTGATCTCCGGACCGCCGCCGTGCACCAATACCACTTTGATGCCGACAAGCGACAGCAGCACGATATCGCGCATGACCGCTTCTTTCAGTGCCGGATCACTCATCGCTGCGCCGCCGTATTTGATCACGACGATTTTATTATAATATTTTTGAATATACGGAAGTGCATCCACCAGCACGCGTGCACGCAATTCCTCGGAAATAACCTTTTTGAGCTGTTCCATGTGTTCCCCTCTTTTATCGTTTCATCACGTATGATAGTCGGCGTTGATTTTTACATAGTCATACGTCATGTCACAGCCCCACGCAACCGCATGGAACGCGCCGTCGCCGAGTGTGACATGAATTGTGATCTCATCCGGCTCTAACACCGCCTGTGCCGCATTCGGATCAAATTTGGTGCCGCGGCCGTTCTGGCAGACACACACACTGCCGGCTTTCGAAGAAAGCGTCACATTCACAGTGTCCGGCGACACATCGGCATCCGCATAGCCGACCGCACACAAAATCCGTCCCCAGTTTGGATCTTTGCCGAACATCGCACATTTAAACAGCGTCGATGTGATGACCGATTTTGCAACGGTCCGCGCTGTATGATCGTCCGGCGCGCCGTCTACCACGCATTCGAGCAGTTTTGTCGCACCCTCGCCGTCTTTTGCAATCATACGGGACAGGTTCATCAGCACAACGTACAGCGCGTTTGCAAACGTGCGGTAATCATCGCTGTCGACGTCCATAATCGGTTTGTTTTTCGCAAGCGACGACGAAAGAAGCAGTACGGTGTCGTTTGTGGAAGTATCACCGTCCACCGAAACCATGTTGAACGTATCGTTTGTCACCTGCGACAGTGCAAACTGCAAAAGCGGCTGATCGATGCACGCATCGGTTGTCAAAAAACAGAGCATCGTCGCCATATTCGGATGAATCATACCGCTGCCCTTTGCCATGCCGCCGATCGTAACCGTTTCACCGCCGATTGTCACCTGCACAGCATATTCTTTTTTGACGGTATCAGTCGTCATAATCGCACGGGAGGCCTCTTTGCTGCCTTCGCGTGAAAGTCCTTTGACCAGTGCGGGCACTGCGTCGCGGATTGGTTCAATGGGCAACACCTCGCCGATCACGCCGGTGGATGCCACGGCAACCTCATGGGTGTTGATGTTTAAGCACTGCGCTGCAATCGCACACATCTGCTCGGCTTTATATTCCCCGTCGATATTGCACGTGTTGGCATTGCCGCTGTTGACAATCACCGCACGGATATCGCCCTGTGCCAGGTGCGCCTTCGTCACGGCGATCGGTGCGCCTTTGACTTTATTCTGTGTATAGACTGCCGCCGCTTTGCACGGCGTTTCACTGTAAATCAGCGCCAGATCGGGTGCATCGCTCGCTTTGCGCAATCCGCAGTGCACGCCGTTTGCCACAAATCCGGGTGCGGCACACACGCCGCCCGGAATCACCGGCAAATCTTTAAAAGCAATCATTTGTTCCCCTTCTTCTCTCTTTATTCAAGTCCTGTTGCCTCATCGATGCCAAGCATCAGATTTAAGCACTGCACCGCAGCGCCCGAGGCACCTTTTCCCAAGTTATCAAACTGTGCAGTTACTGTCATGCGGTCATCGTTACCGCATACATAAAGCCGCATTTCGTTTGTCCCTGCCAGCGGATTCGCCGCAAGGAAGCCGCCCGTTTCCATTTCAGCCGAAAGCGGCATCACTTTGACAAAATGCGCGTGCTCATAATGTGCGCTCAGCATCTCATGCAGTGGTGCAAGATTGATTGTGCGCGACAAACACCGTCTGTGAATCGGAATTGTCACGAGCATGCCATTATAATAATCGCTCACCATCGGCGAAAAAATTGGTTCAGTGAGCAGTCCGGAAATTGCTTTCATCTCGCGCAGATGCTTGTGCTGCTGCGTCATCGCATACATCCGCGGCGCATCAAAACAGCTGTCGCGGTTTTCTTCCTCGTATTGTGCGATCATTTTTTTGCCGCCGCCGCTGTATCCGCTCACAGCAAAACAGCTTACCGGATAGTCGCGCGGCAGAATATTCGCCTGTACAAGCGGATAGACAATTGCCGCAAACCCGCTCGCATAGCATCCTGGCACGGCCACGCGCTTTGACGAAATAATCGCGTTTCGGTGCGCATCCGACAATTCCGGAAATCCGTATGCCCAGCCCGGCGTTGTCCGGTGCGCGGTCGATGCGTCGATGATGCGTACCGTATCGCTTTGCACAAGCGATACCGCTTCAATCGCCGCCGCATCCGGCAAGCACAAAAAAGTCACATCCGACGCATGAATACACACAGCGCGTGCCGCCGGATCTTTCCGCTTCTCCGGCGGAATTTCGATCAGTTCGATGTCACTGCGGTTTGCAAACCGTTCGAAAATCTGCAAACCGGTCGTTCCCTCCTGACCGTCAATAAATACTTTCGTTTTCATTCCATTTCGCCTCGATTCACTCTGCGTCATACGATGCGAGTTTCTTCTGCATCGCTTCAATCTGTGCTTTAACGCGTGCAGGTGCCGGTCCGCCCTCAACATCTCTGCCGTTTACGCAGATATCGAGGTTGATTGCATCATACACATCGTCCGCAAACAGATCGCACACATCCTTGTACTCCTCAATCGGCAGTGTTTCAAGTACTTCGCCTGTACGGATGCAGTGTGCCACGAGTGTGCCGACCGCCTTGTATGCATCGCGGAACGGCAGACCTTTTTTCACCAGATAATCGGCACAATCGGTTGCGTTGATAAAGCCTTTTGCAGCTGCACGGCGCATATTCTCCGGCAGAACCGTCATCGTCTTTAACATCGGGATAAATGTTTTGACGCACAAAATCACAGTATCGCATGCGTCAAACACGGCTTCCTTGTCCTCCTGCATATCTTTATTGTATGCGAGCGGAAGACCTTTCATCATCGTAAGCAATGTCACGAGATCACCGATCACACGGCCTGTTTTGCCGCGGACAAGCTCAGCGATATCGGGGTTTTTCTTCTGCGGCATGATCGACGAGCCGGTTGCATATGCGTCGTCCAGCTCAATAAATTTAAACTCCCAGGAGCACCACAGGATGATTTCCTCGCAGAAACGCGACAGGTGCATCATGAGAATCGACAGCGCGCTCGCGATTTCGATGCAGAAATCACGGTCGGATACGCCGTCCAAGCTGTTCTGCGTCACACCGGAAAAGCCGAGCAATTTAGCCACCATCTGACGGTCGATCGGATACGTTGTGCCGGCAAGCGCACCGCTGCCGAGCGGCATTTCATCCATGCGTGCAGCAGCGTCCGACAATCTCGTCAAATCCCGATAGAACATCTGCGCATATGCCATCAGATGATGCGCAAATGTAATGGGCTGTGCCCGCTGCAAATGCGTATACCCGCTCATGACGGTGTGCGTGTGCTCAGAAGAGATCTCGCAGATCGTTTCCACCAGTGTTTTGGTCAGTGCTTTGATCTCTTTTACAGTATCGCGCAGATACATCCGCACGTCGAGCGCCACCTGATCGTTGCGGCTTCTTGCCGTATGCAGACGCTTGCCTGTATCGCCAAGGCGAGCAGTCAGCTCTGCTTCCACAAACATGTGAATATCTTCAGCGGTCGGGTCAATCGAAAGCGCGCCCGACTGTAAATCTTCAAGAATCGAGGAAAGTCCCGCACAGATTGCGTCAGCTTCCGACTGTGCAATGATTCCCTGTGCACCGAGCATCGTTGCGTGTGCGATACTGCCGGTGATATCTTGCACCGCCATCCGCTGATCGAACGCAATCGACGAGTTAAAATCGTTGACGGCTTCGTCCTCTTCTTTCGAAAACCGTCCTGCCCACATTTTTGCCATAGGTTCCTCCGTTTTCGACAAAGGATCAAAACAGAAACTGCTTTGATCCTTCTTGCCGTTTTTTGTATCGTGTTTTCTCTTATTTGAGTTTCTTTTCGTCGAGCAGTGCTTTCACCTTGATCGGCAGACCGAACAGGTTAATAAATCCTGCGGAATCGTTCTGATCATACACATCGTCCTCACCGAATGTTGCGATCTCTTCGCTGTACAGCGAGTACGGAGAGGCAACGCCTGCGTTGATGATGTTGCCTTTGTAGAGTTTGAGTTTTACATCGCCGGTGACGGTTTCCTGTGTTTTGTCAACAAATGCGCTGAGTGCTTCACGCAGCGAGGTGTACCACTGTCCGTCATAAACGATATCTGCAAATTTAAGTGCAATCTGCTGTTTATAGTGCTGGGTTGCTTTGTCGAGGCAGAGTGTCTCAAGCACGTCGTGTGCGTGGTAGAGAATTGTTCCGCCCGGTGTTTCGTACACGCCGCGCGATTTCATGCCAACCAGACGGTTTTCGACGATATCTGCAAGGCCGATGCCGTTTGCGCCGCCCAATTTGTTGAGTTCTTTGACGAGATCTGCGCCTTTCATCGAAACGCCGTTCACTGCGGTCGGAACGCCTTTTTCAAAGTGGATGGTGACATAGGTCGGAACGTCCGGTGCCTGCTCCGGAGACACACCCATTTCCAAGATTTCGTCGTATTTCGGCTCGTTTGCCGGATCCTCAAGGTCAAGACCCTCATGCGAGAGGTGCCAGAGGTTTTTGTCTTTTGAATAGTTTGTTTCGCGGTTGATTTTCAGCGGAACGTTATGTGCTTCTGCATAGTCGATCTCCTCGTCACGCGATTTGATGTCCCAGATCCGCCACGGTGCGATGATCGGCATGGTCGGTGCAAATGCTTTGATGGTCAGCTCAAAACGAACCTGATCGTTGCCTTTGCCGGTGCAGCCATGGCAGATTGCGTCTGCGCCCTCGGCTTTTGCGATTTCAACGAGCCGTTTTGCGATGACCGGACGTGCAAACGAAGTACCCAGCAAGTAAAGACCTTCGTAAACTGCGCCGGCTTTTAATGTCGGGAAGATGAAGTCTTCGACGAATTCATCCTGCAGATCTTCGATATACAGTTTGGATGCGCCGGTTTTTAATGCTTTTTCCTCAAGACCGTCTAACTCATCTGCCTGACCAACGTTTGCTGCAACAGCAATAACTTCGCAGCCATAATTCTCTTTGAGCCATGGAATGATGATGGATGTATCAAGACCGCCCGAATATGCGAGTACGACTTTTTTATACTGTGCCATGATTGATTTCCTCCAGTTGTTTTTCTGTTGTTGGTGTATATTATACATCGTTTGACGCAAAAATCAAGTGTTTTATGCATCAAAATAGAATAATTATTCATAATCAGCAACATGCTATACTTGCATCACAAAATCCGCTTCAAATTTGTGCACTTTACAAGTGATTTTGTTCGTATATTTTTAAAGCAGCGGCACATGATATGGTTACCGCAGAAATTATTCGTTGTGTTTGCGTTTCTGCGGAAAAACGGGAGACTGCATTCTTTGCAGTTCTCCCGTTTTTTATGCAATCCAATATGATTTTATACAAGTGTCAGCTGCTCGCCCTCATCCTCATCGCGAATGATCGCACCGGTCGACGGTAATGATTTGGTACGGAACCGATGTGCATTGCGCACGGACGCTTCATCAAACAACGCCACTTCCGTGACAAAGTGGTTTTTCTTCACTGTCATTGCGACAACACCCTGTGTATCGCGCGTCGTTTTCGGCAAGAGCATCGCTGTATCAAATACGAGCCGGCGTTTTGCAGTTGTCGTAATGGAAATCTCTGCGTCTTCTTTTAAATGAAGTGCGGCAACGAGCGGAAATTTTGCACAGTAAGCGTTTGCAAGCTTCTTTCGCTTTGTCTTTGTTTCATATGCCGAAAGCGGTACTTTTGCCACACGTCCGTTGTCAAACGCAAACAGCATGAATCCACTGTAATCGGTTGTAACCACCATAGACACAATCGTTTCGTCTGGATCAAACGACAGCTTCGCCGGAATATAATCTCCTAAAAGACTTGCTTTGGTATCGTCAAACTCGCTTGCGCGCGTTTTATATACCTGGCACTGATTCGTAAAGAACAAAATGTGTGCACTGCCGATCGTCTCGATATGATCTTTGACACTGTCGCCCTCTTTGAGCTTTTGGTCGCCGCTCATACGCAGAGACTGCGGGCGGATTTTCTTGAAATACCCCTCGTTCGTTAAGAACAGGTGCACCGGATCGTTATCGACTTCTTCCTCTTCGGTTTCATCGGCTACTTCATCCGCATAAATAAACATCGTACGCCGCGGTTCGCCGTATTTCTCTATCACCCGTTTTAAATCCTTGATGATGAGCGCATCAATTTTTTTCGGATCGGCAAGTGTTTCCTCCATCTCGCGGATCTCGTCTTTTAAGCTGCCGATTTCTTCGGTGCGCTTTAAGATATATTCGCGATTTAAATGGCGGAGTTTAATTTCCGCGACATATTCCGCCTGAATTTCATCGATGCCGAAACCGATCATCAAGTTCGGCACGACCTCGCGTTCTTCCTCAGTTTCCCGCACAATCCGCACCGCTTTATCAATATCGAGCAGAATCTGCGCAAGACCGTTTAACAGATGCAGCTTGTCACGTTTTTTACTGAGATCAAAGTAAATGCGCCGCCGCACACATTCCGCACGGAACGCACCCCATTCGGTGAGAATTTCCCGCACGCCCATGACACGCGGATTGCCGGAGATGAGCACATTAAAATTACACGAGAAATTGTCCTGAAGCGGTGTCAGGCGGTAGAGCTTCTGCATCAGCTTATCCGGGTCCTGTCCGCGTTTTAAGTCAAGTGTGAGCTTTAAGCCCTGCAAATCGGTTTCGTCGCGCAGGTCGGAAAGCTCGCGCACCTTACCGTCTTTGACAAGATCGACAATCTTGTCCATGATCGCCTCGACTGTCGTGGTCGGCGGAATTTCCGTGATTTCGATACAGTTATTCTGCCGGTCATACTGATATTTTGCACGGATTTTAAAGCTGCCGCGTCCGGTCGAAAGGATCTTCTCAAGCTCTGCACGGTCATACAGCAAGAATGCACCGCCCGGGAAATCCGGGCCTTTGATCGTCTGCGATACATCGTGCGACGGGTCTTTTAGCAGGGCGATCATCGTTTCACACACTTCTTTTAAATTGAACGGGCAAATACTCGACGCCATCGACACCGCAATACCGATGTTTGCATTCACAAGAATCGACGGAAACGTTGCCGGCAGCAATGTCGGCTCTTTGGTCGTGTTATCATAGTTCGGGACAAAATCAACGGTGTCGCGGTCAATTTCCGAAAACAGCTCCGCGCAGATCGGCGAAAGTTTTGCCTCGGTATAACGCGATGCCGCAAACGCCATATCGCGCGAATACGCCTTGCCGAAGTTACCCTTCGAATCAACATACGGATGCAAAAGCGCTTCGTATCCCTTCGAAAGGCGTACCATCGTTTCATAAATCGCCTGGTCGCCGTGCGGATTTAACCGCATCGTCTGACCGACGATGTTGGCAGATTTCGTACGCGAATCGTTTAAAAGTCCCATTTTATACATTGTGTATAATAATTTGCGGTGTGACGGCTTGAATCCATCGATTTCCGGAAGCGCACGCGAGATAATGACACTCATTGCATACGGCATATAGTTTTCGCGCAGCGTCTGTGTAATCGGCTGATCGACGACAATGCCCGCACCCGCAATATATGCGTCGCTGTTCGTTTTTCGAACGGCAACTTCTTTTTTCTTCTTTGCCATGGTGCGCCTCCTTTACGAAATATCGGCCAGTTCCAGATAGTCCTGCCCGTTTTGTGCGATATAGTCTTTTCTGCCCTGTAAGTCGTCGCCCAAAAGCAGGTCAAACACCTGTGCCGTCTCCTCGACATCCTCAGGCATGACGCGAATCAGGCGTCTTGTTTCCGGGTTCATTGTAGTCAGCCACATCATGTCCGCCTCGTTTTCGCCCAATCCTTTTGACCGCTGAATCGTATATTTCTGCCCTTCGATCTCTTTTAAGATCTCGGATTTTTCGGATTCAGTATAGGCAAAGTAAGTTTTTTCGCCTTTTTTGCCTTTGGTTGTAATCTCAAACAGCGGTGACTCGGCAATATAGACATAACCTTTTTTGATGAGTGTCGGCGTGAGTCTGTAAAGCATGGTGAGGATCAACGTGCGGATCTGGAAGCCGTCGACGTCGGCATCGGTACAGATGATGATTTTGTTCCAGCGCAGGCTGTCTAAATCAAACGAAGAGAGCGACTTGTTTGCCTTGCTGCTTACTTCGACACCGCATCCCAACACCTTGATAACGTCCGTAATGATCTCACTTTTGAAAATTTTCGCATATTCGGCTTTTAAGCAGTTTAAGATCTTACCGCGCACCGGGATAACCGCCTGAAATTCAGCGTCACGTCCCTGCTTGCACGCACCGAGTGCCGAATCGCCCTCCACGATATACAGCTCGCGTCGGGAAAGATCTTTTGTGCGGCAGTCGACAAATTTCTGCACGCGGTTGGACAGATCGAGTGTACCGCGCAGTTTGCTTTTGATGGCAACGCGGGTTTTCTCAGCATTTTCGCGGCTCCTCTTGTTGATAAGCACCTGCTCGGCGATTTTTAACGCCTCGTCTGGATTTTCAATAAAATAGACCTCAAGCTGATGCTTTAAAAACTCGGTCATCGCCTCGTAGATAAACTTGTTGTTAATCGACTTTTTCGTCTGGTTTTCATATGATGTCATCGTCGAGAACGAAGACGACACAAGCACCAAGCAGTCTTCAATATCGGTAAACAGCGGTTTTGACTCGCCCTTTAAATACTTGTTGTTCTGTTTTAAATACTGATCGATCTGCGATACAAACGCCTGCCGTACTGCACGGTCAGGTGAACCGCCGTGTTCGAGCCAGCTCGAGTTATGGTAGTACTGAATTTCGCTCACGCGGGTTGAAAACGCCATCGCACACGAAAGCCGCACTTTATACTCCGGTTTGTCCGGACGGTCCTTGCCGCGGCGCTCCGTTTCAAAATACTGCACGGACGTAAGCGCATCCTCACCGACCAATTCTTTGACATAGTCGGCGATACCGTTTTCATAATAATACTCCGTTTCCTGCATGCCATCGGCCGTTTCATTGCGGAAAATAAACCGCAGTCCTTTGTTGACGACCGCCTGCCGTCTTAATACATCCTCATAATAGGAAACAGGAATATCGATGTCGGTGAACACCTCGGTATCCGGACGCCAGCGCGTACGCGTACCGGTCTGACGGCGGTTCGTTGGCTTTTTTGAAAGGCCGCCGATATTTTCACCCTTTTCAAAATGGAGATTGTACAAAAAGCCGTCGCGAACGATCTCGACATCCATCCACTCGGAGGCATACTGTGTCGCACATGCACCGAGTCCGTTTAAGCCAAGCGAATATTCATAGTTTTCGCCGCCGTTTGTGTTGTATTTACCACCGGCATACAGCTCGCAGTAGACAAGCTCCCAGTTAAAACAGCCGGCCGATTCGTTATAGTCGACCGGACAGCCACGTGCAAAGTCCTGCACCTCGATACTCTTGTCAGCGAAACGTGTGACGATAATCCGATCGCCGAATCCTTCGCGTGCTTCGTCGATGGAGTTTGACAAAATCTCAAAGACCGCGTGTTCACATCCCTCAAGCCCGTCCGAACCAAACATGACGCCCGGACGAAGACGCACGCGGTCGGCGCCTTCGAGCTTTATAATGCTGTCATTTCCATAAGTCGGTTTTGTTTTTCTCGGCATGGAATCCTCCTGTATTTCATAAAAGGCGCGAACGCCTGTTTTTCTGCATTTTATAGTATATACCCGAAAAAGCCGGTTTGTCAAACGTCGAACGGTTTTCTTGTCCAAATTTTTCCTGTTTGCACAAAAAGACGTCCGGCAAATGCCGAACGTCTTTTTCAGTCCGCTTAACTGCAATTATTTATAAATGGTAATCTTTCCGATCAACGGAAGCGGTTTTGCCTTTCCTGTTGCAGCATTGATAATGCCCATAACACACAATACCAATGCAAAAATCCAAAATGCAAACGACAGCAAAGATGCAAGAATCCATCCGGCAATCGGAACAAAGATCAGGATTGCACTTAAAATGGATAATACAATTCCACCAGCAACATCAAAAATCAAAAAGACAATACCTTGATTGACATGGAACTTTGTGTACGGAGAATCTTTATACACAAACATCGGAATCAAGAAAAGAATTCCTAAATATGAAAGCCATGCAATTGACTTTGTTTGTTGAATGTCGTTCGGATCATATTGTTGATACATAAAAAAACCTCCTGGTCCTATATTGATTTTATTATAATTGACATAATTAAACTTGTCAACAAAAAAAGAATTTTTCGTTAAGAAATCGTTTATTGTTATTTTCTCTGACTCTTGTTATACTATTATTTAATATGCACATACCAGCGCAATCATGCTTTGTGCTCCACCAAAACAGAAAGGAAGTCTTTTTCTTGAGACAAAACGATTTAGGCCGCGATAAAATTGGCGCGTTGCTTGTACGGCTGGCTGTTCCGGCAATTACAGCGCAGCTGATTAATGCGCTATATAATATCGTAGACCGCATTTACATCGGACATATCGCTGTAGTGGGTGACACCGCATTGACCGGTGTCGGCGTTACATTTCCAATCATCATGCTCATTTCCGCATTTTCCGCCTTTGTCGGCATGGGTGGTGCGCCGCGTGTCGCCATCAAAATGGGCGAAGGAAAAAAAGACGAAGCGGAAGAAATCGTCGGAAACAGCTTTATTACACTGATCTTTATTTCCGTTATTCTCACCATTGTATTTCTGCTATTTGGCGAACCGCTTCTCTTGATGTTTGGTGCCAGCAGTGAAACACTCCCCTACGGGCTTTCCTATATGAACATCTATGTTTGCGGCACTATTTTCGTCCAAATGGCACTTGGAATGAACCCCTTTATTTCGACACAGGGCTTCGCTACCACCTCCATGCTGACCGTACTATTTGGCGCCATTACAAACATTGTACTCGATCCGATCTTGATTTTCGGATTTAATATGGGCGTACAAGGCGCTGCACTGGCAACCATTCTTTCACAAGCACTTTCTGCTGCATGGGTGATTCGGTTTCTATTCTCTAAAAAGACACAGCTTCGTATTCGATCGCGCTATTTTAAAGTAAAACCGGCTGTTATTTTGCCAGTCATGGCGCTTGGTGTTTCCCCGTTTATCATGCAGAGCACCGAAAGTCTTGTCAACATTGCGTTAAACTCCTCGCTCCAACGCTACGGCGGCGACCTGGCTGTAGGTGCTATGACGATTGTCGGCAGCGTCATGCAGTTTTGCATGATGCCATTACAGGGTCTCACCCAAGGCGGTCAACCGATCATCAGCTTTAACTATGGCGCACGCCAAAACGACCGGGTAAAGCAAGCATTTCGCTATGTGCTGATTGCGGCAGTCTGCTATTCAACGGCGCTATGGTGTCTTTCCATGTTCACGCCACAGTTGTTTGTCGCAATGTTTACAAATAAAGCAGAGTTGTTTGATAAGGCCGTTTGGGCACTTCGGATTTATATGGCCGGCTCGATTGTTTTTGGTATTCAGATTGCATGTCAGCAGACATTTGTCGCACTTGGTCAAGCGAAAGTTTCACTGTTCATGGCACTCTTACGTAAAATCGTGCTGCTGATTCCGCTGATTTTCATTCTGCCGCCATTTTTTGCAGACAAAGTATTCGCTGTATTTCTGGCAGAGCCGGTTGCAGATGTTATCGCATCGCTCACAACCGGAACCGTTTTTGCAATCCTTGTACCGAAAATTTTGAAGAAAAACGTTGCCGGTGAATTACATTCATAAGAAAAGAAAATAAGAAAAAGGTGAGGCATCTGCCTCACCTTTTTCTTATTTATGAAAGTCGTTTGCTTAAATACAGAATCAAACCGTCATCATTTTGACACGGTGCATATGGCGCAAGCGGTTTATCCTTATACCAGACGCCGCTTCCGTCCGGCACATAACCGCGTTTTATATACATCCGCTGTGCCGTACCATAGCCGCTGTGTAAACCCACGCCGAGTGAAATCACATCGCTTGTTTTCGCAGCCTCTGCCTCGACCGCATCCATGATCGCACTGCCGATTCCCTGATGCCAAAATGGCTTGAATACATTAAAGTCATTCACAACAGGGATCTGCTGATCTGCAAACGGGCCGTGCGGATCATTTGGCAAAAGTGTCGCATATCCCACCGGTTCGCCATTTACTTCCGCTACAAATACCTTTCGCTTTCCACAGCACTGATCATCATAATAGCCCTCGAGCACTTCGCGCGGTTTTTCCCATCCCTGTGCCGAAAATGCACGTAAAAACGCAGCAATATCTAACACTTGCATCGGACGAATCACAAAATCACTCATTTTTGGAGTGCCGCAAATCCACGATCCAGATCTTCAAGAATATCGTCAATATTTTCAAGACCGACAGAAAGACGAATCATACCTGCGTCAATACCAGCAGCCACGAGCTGTTCATCCGTGAGCTGACGGTGTGTTGCAGAAGCTGGATGAAGTACGCAAGTGCGAATGTCTGCAACATGAACAACATTAGACGCAAGCGTCAAGCTATCCATAAATTTAACAGCTGCCTCTCTGCCTCCTTTGATCGAGAACGAAATGACACCACTTGTGCCATCAGGCAGATATTTTTTCGCACGCGCATGGAACGGATTATCCGAAAGTCCCGGATAGTTGACGCTCTTGACAAACGGCGATTTTTCAAGATACTGTGCAACTGTCAGCGCGTTTTCGCAGTACTGTTTCATACGAACCGGCAATGTCTCAAGACCAATATTCAATAAAAATGCCGAATGTGCCGCCGGATAACAGCCAAAGTCACGCATCAGCTGCATCCGCGCTTTGATGATATATGCCATCTTACCGAAATCGCGTGTATATGAAACACCGTGATAGCTTTCGTCCGGCTCGACAAATTCCGGGAACTTGCCATTTGTCCAGTCAAACGTACCGCCGTCAACGATCACGCCGCCGACCTGGAGCGCATGGCCATCCATATATTTTGTCGTGGAGTGAATGACAATGTCTGCACCCCACTCGATTGGACGACATAAAATCGGTGTTGCAAACGTATTATCAACAATTAACGGTACACCGTTTTTGTGTGCAATGTTTGCGAATTTTTCAATATCGAACACTGTCAGCGCAGGGTTAGCGAGTGTTTCACCAAATACAGCTTTTGTATTTTCTTTAAATGCTTTTTGGATTTCCTCTTCCGGTGCTTCTGCATCAACAAAAATGCACTCAATGCCGAGTTTCTTAAGGGTTACTGCAAACAGATTCACGGTTCCGCCATAAATCGTAGAAGCTGCGATAAAGCTATCACCGGCGTTACATAAGTTCAAAATGGAAAGCAGCGAAGCCGCCTGTCCGCTCGAAGTTGCCATCGCACCGACACCGCCTTCAAGTGCTGCAATTTTTTTCTCCACCGCATCTACCGTCGGATTTGCAAAACGGGAATACATATATTCCGTCGGCATATCAAAAAGCTGTGCAATGTGCTCGGTCGAATCAAAGCAATACGTTGTACTCTGTACGATTGGCATCACGCGCGGCTCACCGTTTTTCGGCGTGTAGCCTGCATGAAGGCATTGGGTTTCTCGTTTCATGATTAAAATCCACCTTTCATTCTATTGATTCCATCAGCTCAGAAAGCTCTGCCCATTCGGACACAAGACTGTCAAGCTGTTGTTTTGTTTGTTCTAATTGTGCACAGAATGCACTGAGTGCTTCGTAATCCGAAGCGGTTTCAGGTGCTGCAATCTGTGCTTCTAATGTTGTAATTGACATCTCCGTCTGCTCAATTTCCTTCTCAAGCTGTGAAAGTCGCTGGCGCTGTTTTGTCTGCGCCGCACGTTCCTGCTTTGAGCGATAATAAGACGGATTTTTGCTTTTCGATACTGTCGGC
Organism: uncultured Clostridia bacterium; assembly: GCA_944386285.1. Classification (GTDB taxonomy): domain Bacteria; phylum Bacillota; class Clostridia; order Oscillospirales; family Ruminococcaceae; genus Paludihabitans. The sequence continues at coordinate 109,464 of CALXAM010000058.1, forward strand.
TGACTAGCGAGCGCTGACAATCGCGCTTCTTCACGTTTTTTCTGCTCAGAAAGATAAAAATCAAAGTTTCCGTTATAGATCTCTATTCCATGATCTGTGAGTTCAAAAATCCGTGTTGGTACCGCATTTAACAAATAACGATCATGAGACACGAATAAGAGCGTTCCCTCAAATGCGGAAAGAGATTCCTCGAGCGCTTCCTTACTCTGCAAATCGAGATGGTTGGTCGGTTCGTCGAGCACCATCACATTTGCGTGCTCAAGCATTAAAACAGCGAGCGCGACACGCGCACGTTCACCACCCGAAAGTACGCCGATTTTTTTATAGACATTTTCCCCTTTTAACAGCACCTGACCGAGCAAACCACGAATCTCATATTCTTTCATCAGCGGATGCCGCCCCCACAGTTCATCAATCGCTGTGTTTTCGGGATTGAGCTGTCGATTTTCCTGTTCAAAGAACGAAATCTCGGTATTTGCTCCCCAGCGAATCATACCGCTTTGCGGCAAGATTCCAAGAAGCGTTTTTAAAAGCGTCGATTTTCCCGTTCCGTTTTGACCGATGAGTGCAATTTTATCGCCGCGTTTTATTGTAAACGATAAATCGGACGCCAGCGTCACACGCGGTGATGTTCCAACAGTGAGTGTGATATTTTGTGCAATCAACACATCGCTGACCGGCCGTTTATGTGGAGAAAACGAAAAGCGGGGCGTTGGTGTCACGTCAATCGGACGTTCCACTTCCTCCATCTGCGCAAGCTGATGGAGCCGGCTCTTTGCCATGTTTGAAGTAGATGCACGCGCAATATTTTTTTCGGCAAACTCACGCATGGATGCCATTTTGATTTGCTGGGCTTCATATTCGCGCATTTGCCGTTTCACCCGCTCTGCACGCAGCCCTTTATATTTTGTATAATTTCCTTGGTAGGTATAAAGCGTGTGATTTTCAAGCTCCCAGATCTTTACGCACAGCTTATCTAAAAAATATCGGTCATGAGAAACAACCAAAAACCCACCCTTGTACCCAGATAGGTAATCTTCAAGCCACATAAGAGTTTTAAAATCGAGATGGTTTGTGGGTTCGTCCAATACCAAAAGATCCGGCTCTGAAAGCAAGAGCTTCGCCATGGCAAGCCGCGTTTTTTCACCGCCTGACAGCGCAGAAGCCGCCATATCAAGCTGCTTATCTAAAAATCCCATACCATTTAAAATGGTGCGAATACGCACATCGATTGCATACCCATTCTTGGCTTCAAAATAGGAAGCACAGCGCTCATATTCCGCCGAAAGTGCAGCATATGATTCACTCTCGTGATCACAGCAGGACATTTTCTGCTCAAGCTCACGCATTCGCTGCTCCACTTCAATTACATCGGAAAATACACTGCGCATTTCCTCGTAAATCGTATGCGTTCCGGTGATCCCGCTGTTTTGCCGTAAAAGCCCGATACGAACACCGTTTTGAATACCGACCGCACCATCGTCAGGAGAAAGTACGCCGCACAAAATGTGCAAAAGCGTTGATTTTCCGATGCCGTTTGCGCCGACAAGACCAATACGGTCGCCATCCTCAATCGTAGCAGAAAGATCATCAAATACGAGCGCATCGCCAAAATATTTTGTGATATGGTCCAGTGATGCAAGCACATCGTTCCCTCCTTTTCCTGACTTTCTATTTTACACAATTTAAAGAAAGAAAGCAAGTCAAGTTTCTGTTCCATTCTTTGCATAACGTTTCCTTTTGTACACATACTACTCAAAACGAATGTGAAAAAGAGGAGTGGATTCATCCATGAACGTAACCCTTTCTCGCCGTGGTGCTGTGCGGATCGTTTGTTTCTCGTTGGCTTTTGTGTTAACCCTCACAGGTCTTGCCATGCAATATCGTGCAAAAAGCATGAAGCAACAACAAATTCTTGAAAACCAACTCATGCAAACAATGAGCGACTTAACATTATACGCGAGCAATGTGCGCAGCGATCTTGAAAAAATTCAGTATGTAAATACTTCACCAATGCTCACGACACTTTCCGCAAAACTCTGGCGTGAAGCTTCATTTGCCAAAGAAGCACTCGACCAGCTTCCAATCAGTCAAAACAACATGACAAACACAAACAAGCTCCTTTCTCAAATCGGAGATTATTGCGTAAGTCTTTCCAAAAAATTCAGTGAAGGTGAGCCGCTGGCTGATGAGGAACGCAATAATTTAAGTGCGCTCTGTGACTATTGTGACCAAATGATCGCAGAAATTGCGGCTTTTCAAAATGAACTCCAGACCGGTTCCATCAATTATGATATGATTCGTTCTGATGTGCGCACCACGATGCAGGATGGCACATCAAATGTATCAGTCGCCGAAGGGTTTGCCGAACTGGAAGAAGGATTCTCCGGATATCCTACACTCATTTATGACGGTCCGTTCTCCGATCACATTCTCACACAAACACCACGCGCACTGATCGGCGAAAGCGACGTTCTTCCGACGGAAGCGTTAAAGACAGCTCAGTCTGCGTGTGTAAATGATGCTTCTCTGCGTGCATGCGGCATGGAATTTTCGAGAATGCCATCCTGGTGTTTTGAAGGTGACGGGATCTATGCGACTGTAACACAATGGGGCGGTTATCTTTGTACCATGACAAACGACCGAATTCCCGAACAAAGCATCATTGATGCGGATAAAGCCATCAAACAAGCGCAGGCATATCTTGAGTCACTCGGCTATCAAAATATGAAATCCTCCTACTATGAAATTACAGGAAACATTCTCACAGCAAACTTTGCGGCGGTTCAGGATGGCGTGATCTTATATCCGGATCTAATCAAAGTGGGCGTGGCACTCGATAACGGCGAAGTTCTCTCATTAGACGCCCGTGGTTATTTAATGAATCATACAAACCGTTCTGATATTACACCAACTCTTTCACGTGCAGAAGCACAAAAATCAGTCAGCAGTCAACTTTCCGTTTCAAAGGCAAATCTGTGTGTCATTCCTTCTGATGGACTCACGGAAAACTTATGTTGGGAATTCTCGTGTAAAGCAAATGATGGAACACAAATTCTTGTCTATATCAATGCACAAACCGGTATGGAAGAACAACTTTTAATTTTACTCGTAGATGAAAACGGACAGTTAACCATCTAATATAAACGAATAAAAAAGAACCGCCCTATGGGCGGTTCTTTTTTATTCGTCGGCAGATGCTAAAGAACTTTCTGAATCTTCTGAAGAATCTGCAATCTCTATATCATTGACAGAAAAATCAATATCCGGATACATCGCCTGCGCTGCCGAACGAAGTGCTTCTACTACTTCTTTGGTGCCTGACCGCATTCCATCCCGATCAAATTCCACAACATTTCCGGCTTTTATCGTTTCATTGGAAGCAAACGTCTCACTCTGCGAGAGATTGTCCGCTGTCAGTGGAGCTGCTGCCAGCACAATATCTGCCTGCGCTGACAGATCATCTGCTGTATAGGAAGTACCGGTCACTGCATTTGTTCCAATCAATGAAAGCAAGGACCCCTCTAATGTGTCCGGCGTAACGACATACGGATCAAGCGTACAAACCGCTAAAAATGATTTCTTTTCTGCGGGAAGTTTTGCAACAATCGCATCCACATCATTTTGAATTGCTTCCACCAGTGCGACCCCTGCCGTATCGGCTTCAATCGCACCATCCATTACACGAATGACTGCATCATATCGTGTAAGCAGTGCGTCAAGTGAATCAATCGCCGGCATCACCATGACCTGAATTCCTGCATTCGAAAGCAGATCAAGCTGTGCTTTTGTCATTGGCGCTGTAGTAAATACAAGATCCGGTGCAGCAGTTACAATCGCCTCAATGTCTGGTGATAATGCTGTACCAATTGAAACACGTGCGGCTGTCTCGCTTTGCGATACCGTTTCACCGGAAACACTTTCTGTACTTTCCTCGCTATTTATACTTTCTGTAGATTCCTCTTGCGTAAGCTCTTCTTCAGAAACAGCTACAATTCGTTCACCGTATCCCAAATCTTCTAATAAATTCGTGATCTGCACAGAAAGCGTTGCAACTTTTTCTGGTTTCTTAACCACAGTAATGTTATTTACAGACACCGGATACGCCTGTTTTTCCTGTTCAATCGTATTGCTTGCAGTACATGCGGTAAACCAAATCGTCAGCGCACAAACAAGCACTCCTGCAATGAATCGTTTCATACAAGCCTCCATATTGCTTTTTGTCTTCTATTAAGAATACCATTTTAAAAAGATGAATGCAACCTTGATTTAACGTTTTACATAATATCCCTTCGCGATTGCTTTTGTTTCGATTTATCGCTTTATCACTATAAATTGTTGATTTTCCCCGCGGAATCCGTTATAATAAAGAACAATATCAAAAGAAAGGGTGTTTTTTATGAAAATGACCGTCGCACAGGCAATGGTACGATGTTTAGAAGCGGAAGGGATCTCTGTTGTATTCGGTCTTCCCGGCGCTGCAATCTGCCCTTTCTATGACGCACTTTCCCGCTCCTCAATTCGACATATTCTTGTAAGACAGGAACAAAACGCTGCACATGCAGCAAGCGGATACGCCCGTATTACCAATAAACCTGCCGTTTGTATTGCTACATCCGGTCCCGGCGCGCTGAATCTCATCACCGGTATCGCTACCGCATATATGGATTCTATCCCACTGATTGTAATCACCGGACAGGTTGTCAGAGAACTGTTAGGCCGTGACGTTTTTCAGGAAGCTGATATTACAGGTTCCTGTGAGCCATTTGTCAAACATAGCTACCTCGTAAAAGATGCCGCAAGTATTCCGCGCATTATGAAAGAGGCTTTCCATATCGCTTCCACCGGACGAAAAGGTCCTGTGCTGATTGACATTCCATTTGATGTTCAAAAAGAAACGATTCCGTTTTCCTATCCGGAACAGGTACAAATTCGCAGCTATAAGCCCAATACGATTGGTCACCCGGGACAGATTAAACGCGTAATCACTGCACTTTCGAAAGCAAAACGGCCTTTGATCTGCGCCGGTGGCGGTGTATTCTCAGCAGATGCACAAAACAGTCTTGTCGTTTTTTCAAATAAGACAAATATTCCGATCGTTACGACAATGATGGGACTGTCCGCCGTTTCGCCAAACGATCCACACAACCTTGGAATGATCGGAATGCACGGATGTGCCGGTGCAAATCGGGCAATGAATTCTGCTGATATCATTATGCTGATTGGCGCACGTGTCGGTGACCGTGCGATCATGTCACCAATGGGACTGGCTCAAAATACATCGATCATTCATATCGATATTGATCCGGCGGAAATTGGTAAAAATATCGAAACGGACATTCCGCTTGTCGGTGATGCCAAAAATATTTTAGAAGAACTTTGCGAAAAGTCTGAAAAGCTTCATTTTGAAAGCTGGTACGAACCGCTCCGCACGAAAACGCATTCTTCTTATCCGCCCTATGCAGGCTATATTCGCCCGCAATACGTCATCGAGACATTGTGTGCACACTGCGCGCCCGACGCAATTTTGTGCGCAGATGTCGGACAGAATCAGATCTGGGCAGCACGCGGATTCAATATTCCAAACGGACGCTTTTTAACTTCAGGCGGTATGGGAACAATGGGATACTCTATTCCCGCGGCATATGGTGCAAAACTTGCTGCACCCGATCGTCAGGTGATCGTTGTGTGCGGAGACGGATCATTCCAAATGCAGATGATGGAATTGGCAACGCTCTGTGCAAACAATATTCCTGTCAAAATCATTATTATGAATAACGGCCGTCTTGGAATGGTTCGTGAATTGCAGGACAATCAGTACGGCGGCAATAAAACTGCTGTTTTTTTGGACGGCAATCCGAATTTCGTGGCACTGGCACAAAGTTATGGTATTCCTTCTGTGTGTGTACAAACCGATACAGACGTTGCATCCGCGATTGATACAATGCTTTCCGCAGACGGACCATACCTGCTCGAATGCACAGTAAGTCCTTCAGAACCGACACTTTAATGCAGGGAGGGCAATAAAATGAAATATACAATCTCCATTTTAGTAGAAAACCATGCAGGTGTGCTTTCCCGCATCTCCGGATTATTTTCTCGCCGTGGCTTTAATATCGACAGCTTAGCGGTCGGTGTCACCGATGATCCGCAAATTTCACGCATTACCATTGTAGTAAACGGGAGTGAATACATGGTAGAACAGGTGGAAAAGCAATTAAACAAACTCATTGATGTCATCCGTTTGCGCCGGTTAAAACAAAATGAGACAGTCAGCCGCGAACTGATGCTGGTAAAAGTATCATGCACAGTCCAAACGCGCAGCCAAATCATTGATATCGTCCGCGTAATGGATGCAAAAGTCTGCGATATTTCAAAAACAACGCTCACTGCAGAGCTTTGCGCAGAAACCGATCAGCTCAAACTATTCTGCGATTTGTTGGAACCTTATCATATCCTTGAAGTGGTGCGCACCGGAACGGTTGCTCTCGCCAAAGGTGATGATGTTGTAACTGCCTAACGCATATAAAAATAAAAGCACGGATTTTCCGTGCTTTTTCTATTTCTTTTTGCCTCAGCGTTTTACTTTTGTGTACATACCAATACACAATACACTGCCTGCCGCACAAATGATCGGAAAAATCAATCCATTGTCATCTGCGGTATCAGGAACCGGCGTTTGTTCTTCTTTTGGCAAGGTAAACGAAAATGATGTTGCACTTTGTGCGGCAATCGATGAGCCAATCGCTCCGCTCAGTACCATAACACATACAGTCACAGCCATGATACGAGTAAGAAATCGTTTTTTATTCAACCGGAACCAGCTCAATTCCGTATGTCATGCTGCCGGTGTATGTCACGCCTTTTTTGATCGAAGAAGAGCCTTCCAAAATCGGTTTTACTGTAAATGATTTTGTTGCGTTTTCTGTAAACGAAACGATTTCCGTACCATTGATGTTGCTGCCAACGGTTTCAATGCGGCGTCCATCTTCAAACTCAAAATAGTAACGCAAGGACGCTTGCTGTCCGTCTTCTGTTTTTCCCTCAAGCAGCATCTGATCGCGGAATTTATCCGTTCCTGCAATTGTTACAGAGATTTTCTGATCGCCAAGATTCTCTACATCAGAAGCTTCGATGCTCATAACAGAACCCTCTTTTTCAATTGTCAGTGCATCCGGAATGGTGACTGTGTATGTTGGGTCATTTTTGTACTCAAATGTAAAATTGGTACCAAGCTCAATGTCACCAGCTTCTGTTGCTGAACCTGCTGATACCGGCAGTGCTGCAAGCGACAAACACACTGCTCCTGCAAGTAATGATGCGAAAACCTTTTTCATTGTTGTTTCCTCCTTAAGAATCATTTTTCCTTTTCTTTTATGTTCAACCGTTTACACGGACGGTTGCGTTATATTACCTGAAGCAATGCGGTTACAATCGCATTATTATGTTTTGCGCCGCTCTGTGCATCATATGGGTCAATTTGAATTCTTAATGTATACTCACCTTTTGAAAGTGCTCGATTTAATGTAATTTCCTGTACCGCTTTTCCGGGTTCAATTCCTTCCGATGTATAAATCGGCGTATTCTCGTCATCAATGTAAAGTGAAAATTGAAAAATGCAGATATTCTCTTTGGGATTATAAAGCGTCATAGAGACCTCTTTCTCGTTCGACGGAAATACAACAGTACCATATCCGGGAATTTGAATTCCCTGCGCGTCTTCTGACGCAATCGCCTGTTCGGGCTCCCACTCCTGTGCATTTTCATCAAGCAAAAGTCCGCCTACAGCTTCTGGCTTACCAAAAGCGTTCCCTAAAATAAAGATTGCACCAATCAAAACCACCATCAAAACAGCACCAAATACAGCCACGTATTTTTTCTTCATCCTTTGGCGTCTCCTTTCTGCCCTCGCACTATATCTTAATGTTCATATATAAAATGTAAAAGAATTTTATGGTAAAAACAACGTAAAAGATTGCAAATAAAAACTTTTTATTTTGATTTGATTGAATTTATATGAATTTTTTGCTATGATGTTTTTAATTGAGCAACTTTAAAACAATGACTTCGGACGATTTCCGAAAAGGAGGATGTATGAAAAGAGAAAAGGTTCAAATCGGACAAGAAGGTCTGTTTGACGCGCGCCAGTTAGGTGTACCGAAAATGCTGCTGCTCGGTCTTCAGCACACATTTGCAATGTTCGGCGCAACCGTATTGGTGCCAATCATCACTGGTCTTGACGTTTCCACCACATTATTGGTCGCAGGTCTTGGTACACTGTTGTTCCACCTCATTACCAAGGGTCGTGTTCCGGCATTTCTTGGTTCGTCATTCGCATTTTTAGGTGGTTTTGCTGCAGTCGCGCCTCGTCTTGCAGACGGCAGTGCAAACCTTGAAATGCTGCCGTATGCCTGCGGCGGTGTCGCGGTGGCAGGTCTTGTGTATGTTTTGCTGTCGCTTTTCATTCACGCGTTTGGTATCGAGCGAATCATGCGATTTTTCCCGCCGGTTGTTACCGGTCCAATTATCATTTCAATCGGCTTAATTCTTTCACCGGACGCTGTGTCAAATGCAAGCCAGAACTGGATTTTGGCACTTGTTGCGCTCGTCGTCATTATCGTGTGCAACATTTTCGGAAAAGGCATGATACGCATTATTCCGATTATTTTAGGTATCACTGTTTCCTATATCGTTGCGGTATGCATGGGACAAATTGATTTTCAGCCGGTGCTTGACGCGGCATGGATTGGTCTTCCGATTCACACCTCCGCAATCGCTAAATTTGATTTAAACGCCATTTTGATGATTGTTCCGATTGCACTTGCAACCATTATGGAACACATCGGTGATATGGCTGCCATCAGTGCAACCACCGGACGCAACTATATTGCAAATCCTGGTTTGTCCCGCACCTTGCTGGGTGATGGCTTGGCTACCACTATGGCAGGGCTTTTGGGCGGCCCGGCAAATACCACATATGGCGAAAACACCGGCGTGCTCGCAATGACGCGTATCTATGACCCACGGATTATGCGGATTGCTGCTTGCTTTGCGATTCTTTTAAGCTTCAGTCCCAAAATCGGCGCACTCATCAGCACCATTCCAACTGCAATCATCGGCGGTATTTCGGTTATTCTTTACGGTATGATTTCAGCCGTCGGTGTGCGCAACGTGGTCGAAAGCCGTGTGGATTTCACAAAGTCACGCAATCTTGTCATTGCCGCTGTCATTTTAGTCAGTGCGCTCGGCATCAATTTTGCTTTCTCTGAAGCAGGCGGTATCTCATTCCCGATTGCAGGTTATACGATTACGCTGTCCGGTCTTGCAATCGCTGCAATTCTCGGCATTGTCTTAAACGCAATCCTGCCCGGAAATGACTACGTATTCCACAAAGATGATGAACCGGTAAAGGAACCGGAAGTCAAACATGTTACCCCCGATCAGCAGTAACTCATAAATAAAAAAGCGGATGCAGTTTGCATCCGCTTTTTCTCTGCTTATTTATTTCAATATAAATCGGCACCATTTTGCTTCATAGTCTGCCGTACCAGTCGTCCGTCGATCTCGCGCGGCATACAGGACTGTTTGACCGCAAGCGCTGCACCAATACCCGCCGCTTCACCAAGATACCGGCAGGTATGCTGTACGCGCAATGTCGACTGTGCATAAAAATCCGCACCGGCGCACCGCCCTGCCACCAATAAGTTTTCAAATCCCGAGACAAGCACCGCACGATAGCTGATCGTATAATATCGTTTGTCCTCCGGTACTGTCTTGTCATAATGGGGCTGTTCCATCTCGCCGCGCTGTGTATCAACCGCTTTGTGAATGTCAATTTCGTAATCGCTCATGGCAATCGCATCATCAAATTTACGGTAAGAAAGCACATCTGACACGGAAAGCCATCCGTCTGTACGAATCCGGCGGCTTTCCCGAATACCGAGCATCGGCGCAAATTTGGACAGTACACAATGTGAAAATCCGGGTACATAATTCCGATAAAATGCATACAACCGCAATATTGCCTGTCTGCCTGCAATATATTTCTGTGTCAGTGTACTATTTTGGAGTACATTGCTTCCACCGCCGAGCTCTGGACAGTTAAAGCTCAGGGTCCCTTCGCTTCCCGGCATAGAAAACATCTGCATATAAGAGGCATCCTGCGCAGTGAGTGTTCCAAGCGCCACATGCTGCTGAATCAATGCATCAAAAGCAGGACATGCGTGCGGCGCATAGGTGGAAAATTCGGGATATCGCGTATAGCCGTCGTGCTGTCCGCCTTGTTCCAAAAAATCACCGAATGCATCAAGATCCACATTCGACAGTTCAAACCGAAGTGTGACAGACTGATTGTTTCCGGTAATCGGATCACCCTGTTCATACGAAGCACCAGCTGATACGCACACATCGCCATCCGCAGTGCAGTCAATGAACTGCTTTCCACGAACGACGCGCATTCCCATCTTATCCGTAACAACAATTCCTTTGACCGTGCCGTTTTCGGCTAATACGTCACTGCACACCGTATCGTAGCAAATGGTGCACCCGCTTTCGACCACCAGCTGTTCAAGCGTTGCTTTCAGCCGTTCTGTATCAAACCACGTGCTGTGATTTCCCGTTCGTTTAAAAGCCGTACCGTCCTGCTCCATCCGTTCGCGGATCATGCGGCTTACATAGCTTTCTGCGTTCGATGCACGCATTCCTTCGTGCATGATCGGTGTGACGAGTGCCATCGTCTGCGTACCACCCAAACAGCCGTAACGTTCAAGCAGCAGTGTTTTCACACCCTCGCGTGATGCTGCAATCGCGGCAACTGCACCGGCGGTTCCGCCGCCGATCACCACGACATCATAAAACACCGGATCAACCGGAAGCATTCTTTGATATTGCACCGTTTCCATGATAAAACGCCTCCTTTTGGCACGATTGTAGCACAACGAAAATCGGTTGTAAACGGGTTTTCCATAAAAAAATCGGATGCAAAGTATGCATCCGATTTTTGTGTGATTCCGATCTTATTTCTTTGCTGTTCTGACTTCATCAAACAGTCCGTCTACGGTAAGACCCGTTTTTTCATCGCCCTCAAGCTCTTTAAAGCACGAGAGTACATGCTCATCCTCTGTGACATAATACGCGCACAGATATGCAAACTGATACCGTGTTTCCTTGTATTGATCCTTTGTAACACCCGCTATAATCCGATCGCCCGCTTTCAGCGCCGGGGTCACCTCAAAAAACATCTGCGGCGAGGAAATGGTGATCGCTTCTCCGCCCTTGAATACGCCGGTTGCATCCCGAACGACCTTCGCCGGATATTCAAAATGACCGGTTCGGCTTTGATCGACCGCTTCGTCTTTTTCTATTTCCTTTTCGCCACCGCCGCCCAATGCGATGCTGTAAAACCGCGGCTCACCCGTGATTTCCACATAGACAAAGGTGTCGGCCTGCTGAACCCACTGTGCAAACGTCTGGTCACGCATGGAAAGCATCGATGGTTTCTCTGCGGACACCGGATATTCCTCACGCAGTGCCTCAATCTGTGCATCCGTGAGCGATTCAGCCGCCGGTGCACACGCGGTCAGCGCACACAGCAAAACAGCCAGCAGTCCTGCAATCAGCGCCAGAATCGTTTTTCGGTTGGTTCGTTTCATACTGTTTCACCCTTTCTGTTTGTGATTGATTTGCTTGTTTGAAAATTCACCATCAAATCATAAAGCAATCTTCTATAACTTCAGTTTATTTTGCTTACAATATTTTGTCAATATGGATATACCATATTTAAAAAAGTATGTATGAAAATTTTCATACATACTTTTCCGTTTCATTCTTTTCAGTTTTTACTTAAGTCTATTCGTCTTTTGTTCATTCGATATAGCGCAATCAGCAAGACAGATGCCAACAGCGGGAAAATAATCGCACACAACAGTCCGATTTTCATACCAATCTGATCGACGGACATCTGCATAGAAGCAGCAAGCTCTGCCACCCACTCATTTTTCATTGCAAAATCAGTTACTGTTCCAACAAGCTGTGGTCCGATTGATGCTCCCAAATCACCGCCGGCAGCCATCAATGCAAAAACTGCCACCCCCGATGCAGGGAATCGTTCAGATGCCACAAGCAGACTACCCGGCCAAAGCATTGCGACGCAGAATCCTGTCATTGCGCAGGCAATCAATCCCACCAAAGCAATATTGGAAAGAGTTGCCGTCAAATAGCAAAGTGTCGCGCCAATCCCGCTAAGCATCAAAACTTTATAAATATTTTTCCCGTATTTTGCATATAGTGACCTTCCCAGTCCCAGCATGACGGCAAACAATGCGACGCCAAACACATCGCCCCATACTTTTGGAATACCAAGTGCCTGTTCCAGATAGCTCGAACTCCACTGTGACATTGTACATTCACTTGCACCACCCAAGAAGATGCAAAAAAAGCAAACAAGAAATTCTTTTCCTTTGATTAAAGAAAATACATTTGAAGCGCGCTGCGGTGTTTTCAGGTTCGGCACCTTTGAAGTGAAAAACAATACACAGGAAACAATGGGAATAATCGTCCAAAGAAGTGCGAGAATCTGCCAGTTTTCTTTGCCGAATACAAGCAAAAACAATGTACTGAGGATGACAACGCCTACAACACCCCATGCGTACACAGAATGTAGTTTGCTGACTTCGCGGTCAGCATCATCCGGTGCCATTTCGGCAATAACTGGGCTGATGAGGACTTCGACAAGGCCGCCGGAAGCCGCAAAGATAATGGTGCCGATCACAAGTCCTAAATACACTGCATCCGGAAAGAAAAACGGAAAAATTGCATAGATGAGCAATCCCAAACTAGTAAGTACAGGTGTCAGTTTGACAACTTTTTCGATATTGAATTTATGAGAGTAAAACGAAAACAGCAAATCTACACCGAGCTGTGTACAGAAGTTAATAAGGATCAATGCACCAAGCATAGAAAAGGAAATTCCGTACAAACTCCGAAATGTCAAAAAGAGCAATGGTGAAAGGTTACCTACCACTGACATAGAAAGATTTGCCGTATAACAGGCATATTTTGTTCGTATGTATTCTTTTTTCATCATATATCCCACTCTCTGTCTTTTTCTTTATAAAACGCCATTATTATAGCACAGAACAACGAAAAGTCAACAAGTAAATCTTCACCCGCACCTGCGGTGCAGGCACAGCCTGTTTCCCTCGCGCACGAACATCAGCAGATGAAAAGGGGGATGTATCCCGCGTCGCTGGTTTCTCCCCTCGCCCCGACGCGCACCTGCGGTGGGCACGTCGCGCACGTAGACATTATAGATAAAAAGAAAGTGGTGTATCCCGTCGCCACCTACGCGAGCATTTCGCTAAAAATAAAAAAACTAAGTCCGGACGCGAATTACGTCCAGACTTAGTCTGGTGGCTCCCCCAACTGGACTACGGTTCGCTTCGCTCTCCCGCACCCTTCGGCTCTCCCAATCCCCCTCGCTTCGCTCGGCTTCTTGGAGCCTCAGTGTCGAACCTGGTTCTCGTCCAGTTCTGTTTTTCTGCTCACCAATAAAAAAAGAAGACCGCTTTCACAGTCTTCTTTCCTGGTGGCTCCCCCAAC
>CALXAM010000059.1 GCA_944386285.1 uncultured Clostridia bacterium
ATTTTCTTCTGAGGAAATTACATCCATTTATGTTGCCTTACTACTAGTTTCCACCAATTTATTTGCCAAGGCTTTTTTATTTACCCCTGGTAGAACCAGGGGTTTTGTTAAGCCTAAAGGCAACAATCAAAAAAAGCAGTACAGAATTTCTGTACTGCTTTTTTATTTGGAAATGAAAGGGAAAACAAAACCGTACATTCTCAAAATGGAAATGTGCGGTTTGCTTGATTTATCCTTGTGTTATAATGGTCGGCGGTTTGCCTTCCTCCACCCATGTGCTCGCACGGAAAACTTCACCGCTTAAGCATTCTTGCTTGGTGACGGAAAGAGTGCCCAGTGTTTGCATCGTGCCGTCGGTTGTTGTGTAGGTGAATTTCAGATAAAAGGTGTCACCCGAACAGGCCGAAATCTCAGAGCCCGGAATCGTGCTTCGGTAGGACTGGCTTTTTTGCAGGGGGAGCGGCGTGTTCTCATCAACGAAAGCGCCGGCGGTAAATTTCGCTTCGGCAAGCGGTGTGGAGCTGTCTGCTGTGTCGTAGATGCCGACGGTAATTTCCATAGTATCTTGGAGTCGATTTTCCACTTCGATCGTTAGATCGGGCATCGTTTCGGTTTCGTGCAGTGCAGCCGACGATTCCGGCTTCGTTTCCACGGAAGATTCGTGCGGCATTATGGACGATTCAGAAAACAGATCGATTTGGGTTTGGCCGCATCCTGCAAGGAGGAGGGTGAGAACCAGCACACCGCACATTGGTTTGAACATTTTCATGAGATCACACCTTTCGTTTAATTTTCTAACTTCAGAATAATACTTTGCAAGAAAAATGTCAATAAAAGAACAAAAAACAATTTAAAGGAAATCGTGTGTTTCTGCATAAAAAAAGCCTGTCAACTTTATTTCAAAAAATCAAAAGAAATAGTTGACAAGCTGTTTTATTTCAAGTATACTTATATACTGTATCACAATGGGTAGGTGTGCGTTTGAATACGAAAGTAGTATACCACATCTAAAACAAAAAAGCAAGGCTGATGTGTAGAAAAAAAAGAAATTTCCGATTGAAATTTCTCTGTTTTCCACATATTTAAAAGCAGCCTTTTAAATACACGAATGGAGTGATTAGCCTATGGTAAATGTCAAGCCCGTTCAACTGGGTACAAACACCCGCATGAGCTTTGCCAAGATCAATGAAGTGCTCGATATGCCGAATTTGATCGAGGTACAGAAAAATTCGTATGACTGGTTTTTAAAACAGGGTCTCAAAGAGGTTTTTAGTGATGTGGCAGCCATCACCGACTATACAGGAAATCTGGTTTTGGATTTTGTTGACTATCGTTTGGATGATCAGCCGAAATATACAGTCGGTGAATGTAAAGAGCGTGACGTTACCTATGCAGCACCCTTGCGTGTGACGGCTCGTCTTTTAAATAAGGAAACCGGCGAAGTGAAACAGCAGGAAATCTTCATGGGCGATTTTCCGCTGATGACTGAGAGCGGCACGTTTGTCATTAACGGTGCAGAACGTGTTATCGTTTCGCAGCTCGTTCGTTCACCGGGCGTTTATTTCAACGATTCCTATGATAAGACCGGTAAGAAGCTGTATGCGTCGACGATCAACCCGAACCGCGGTGCATGGCTTGAATATGAAACCGATTCGAATGACTTTTTCTATGTTCGTATCGATAAAAACCGTAAAATTCCGATTACGACGTTTATTCGCGCAATGCTTCGTGTACGCGACGATGTGAGCGCAGAAGCGTTGTCGGAAGATTATACGCTGGGATTGTCCTCTTATGCGGGCAGCGACGCTGAGATTTATGAAATCTTTGGCGAGGACGAGCGCATTGTCGAAACAATCGGCAATAAGGATGCAACCAAAAACGGCGATGAAGCACTGCTTGAAGTTTACCGTAAACTGCGCCCGGGCGAGCCGCCGACGATTGAATCTGCAGTCAAACACATTGTTCCGCTTTTGTTTGATGAGCATCGTTATGATCTGTCGAAAGTTGGCCGTTATAAATACAATAAAAAACTTCAGATTAGCGCGCGGATTGCTGGCCATATTTTGGCTCAGCCGGTAGTAAATCCGGCAACCGGCGAGTTGATCGCGGAAGCGAATACAAAAGTAAGCCGTGAGCTTGCAATGGATATTCAGCGCGCAGGTGTGGATACTGTGTATCTCCTTGTTGAGGAAGGCCAGAAAGTCGTTAAAGTCATTTCCAACGGCATGGTCAATCTCGATGACTACATTCCGGGTGTTGATAAAGAAGCATGCGGCATCTATGAGATGGTTCGTTACAGCATTGTGATGGACATTCTTGAAAAAGCATCTTCAGAAGAAGAAGCACGTGAAATGGTAAAAGAGCGCGTCAATGAGTTGATTCCAAAACATATCACCAAAGACGATATCTTTGCATCCATCAACTATATGAATAACCTCGACTACGGCGTTGGTACAACGGACGATATCGACCATTTGGGCAACCGTCGTATTCGTGCGGTCGGTGAGCTTTTGCAGAATCAGTTCCGCATCGGCTTCTCCCGTATGGAGCGTGTGATCCGCGAGCGTATGACGCTTCAGGCACAGGATATGGATACGATCACACCGCAGGCGCTCATCAATATCCGTCCGGTTGTGGCAGCGATTAAAGAATTCTTTGGTTCATCTCCGCTGTCGCAGTTCATGGATCAGACAAACCCGCTTGCAGAACTTACACATAAACGTCGTCTTTCCGCACTTGGCCCGGGCGGTCTTTCCCGTGATCGTGCAGGATTCGAAGTCCGTGACGTACACTACAGCCACTATGGCCGTATGTGCCCGATCGAGACGCCGGAGGGACCGAACATCGGTTTGATCTCTTATTTGGCATCGTTTGCACGGTTAAATGAATATGGCTTCATTGAAGCGCCATATCGCCGTGTCGATAAAGAAACCGGTAAAGTGCTTGACGAAGTGGTTTATATGACCGCTGACGTAGAAGACGAGTACGTTGTTGCACAGGCAAACGAACCGCTTACTGAAGACGGTAAATTTGCAAGAAAACGTGTTAATGCGCGTTTCCGTAATGAGATCCTGGAGACAGACCGTGAAAATATCGACTACATGGACGTTTCGCCGAAAATGGTTGTGTCTGTCGCAACCTCGATGATTCCGTTCCTTGAAAACGATGACGCAAACCGCGCACTCATGGGTGCAAACATGCAGCGTCAGGCTGTGCCGCTCTTAAAAACCGAGTCGCCGATCGTCGGTACCGGTATGGAATATAAAGCAGCTGTTGACTCGGGCGTTGTCGTTGTCAGCAAGCACGAGGGTGTTGTTGATTCGGTCGATGCAGACCACGTCACCATCCGCGACAATGAAGGTGCGCTTCATAAATATGAAGTGCTCAAGTTCAAACGTTCGAACCAGGGTACTTGTACCAACCAGCGCCCGATCGTGTCGAAAGGCCAGCAGATCAAAGTCGGCGACGTTCTTGCAGACGGACCGGCAACCTGCAACGGTGAGATCAGCTTGGGTAAAAACGCACTCATCGGCTTCATGACTTGGGAAGGTTACAACTACGAGGACGCTGTCTTGATCAATGAGAAGATTGTTCGCGACGACGTGTATACCTCGATTCATATTGAAGAATACGAAACCGAAGCGCGTGATACGAAGCTCGGTCCGGAGGAAATCACAAGAGATATCCCGAATGTCGGCGAGGACGCACTCAAAGACCTCGACGAAAACGGTATCATCCGTATCGGTGCAGAAGTTCGTGCCGGTGATATTCTGGTCGGTAAAGTCACACCGAAAGGTGAGACGGAGCTGACTGCTGAGGAGCGCCTGCTGCGCGCAATCTTTGGTGAGAAAGCACGTGAAGTTCGTGATACTTCACTGAAAGTTCCGCACGGTGAATGCGGTATCATCGTCGATGTCAAAGTGTTCACCCGCGATAATTGCGACGAGCTCTCGCCGGGTGTTAACAAAGTGGTTCGCTGCTATATCGCACAGAAACGTAAGATTTCTGTCGGCGATAAAATGGCAGGCCGTCACGGTAATAAAGGTGTCGTTTCCCGCATTCTTCCACAGGAGGATATGCCGTTTTTGCCGGATGGCACACCGCTCGACATCGTGTTAAACCCGCTGGGCGTGCCGTCTCGTATGAACATCGGACAGGTGCTCGAAGTGCATCTTGGTTATGCAGCAAAAGCACTCGGCTGGAAGATCATGACACCGGTATTCGATGGCGCACACGAGTCCGACATCCGCGATTGTCTGCGTGAAGCAGGACTGTCTGAGGACGGTAAAACATGGCTGATTGACGGCCGTACCGGTGAGTACTTCGATAA
>CALXAM010000060.1 GCA_944386285.1 uncultured Clostridia bacterium
GCTTTGTCGGCAAGATTGACTTGCCCGAATAACCGCCCGACCTATCCGACACAATGGCCAAGTGTCGGATAGGAACGGCAAAATTTTTTGCACTTCTATTGCTTCTTTATCACACATAAGCAAAGGTGCAGGGGTTCTTGTTTGTTGCAAAAAGAGAAGTCGGTTGCATTTTTAAAGAAAACCATGTATGATATGCATATCGGGTATACCGATGGAAAGGGGTTATCATATGGCACTGGATGGTGCTTTTTTATATAAAACAGCAGAGGAAATGCGTGGCGTTTTGGTTGGTTCACGTGTGGAAAAAATTGCACAGCCGTCAAAAGAGGAATTAACTGTCACTTTCCGGCTGCGCGGCGGCAGCCGGAAGGTATTGTTTTCCGCAAATGCCTCAAGTCCGCGCGTTCATTTTACAGATATCGCGCTCGAAAATCCGAAAACGCCGCCGATGTTCTGCATGCTCCTGCGTAAGCATATCGGCTCGGGTAAGCTTGTTGCGATTCGGCAAAATGGGCTCGATCGTGTGATCGCGTTTGACTTTGAAACGGTCAATGAACTTGGCGATGTGGTGATTGTCACGCTGGCGGCAGAAATCATGGGACGCCATTCAAACTTGATCTTAATCGGGGCGGAGGGGCGCATCATTGATGCAGTTAAACGTGTTTCTGATGAAGTATCAAGCGTGCGCACTGTGCTGCCAGGCGGAACGTATGCGCTGCCGCCTGCGCAGGATAAGCTGGATTTGTTGTGTGCATCGGATGAGGAAATCATGGAACGATTCTTGTCGCTTCCATCGATCGACTGCGCAAAATCGCTGATGCAGACACTCGAGGGTATTTCGCCGGTGTTGTCCAGAGAACTTATTTATCGGGCGTTAAAAGGCGGAGATATCGAAAAAGACCGGCTTTCTTCTTATTATAAAAACCGGATTCGTGAGGAGATTTCCGCATTGCGAACTCGCTTGCTTGATGGACCGTGCGAATATACCGCTGTGCAGGATGAAGCGAAAAAGCTGCGCGAATTTACATTGATGGATTTAACGCAATACGGCACCGTGGAGAAAAAAGAATCGTTTGATTCACCGAGTGCTTTACTTGATAATTTTTATGCGGAACGCGACCGGGTTGCACGTATGAAACAACGGTCGCACGATCTCTTGCGGCTGCTTATCAATGCAACAGAACGCATTACGCGCAAACTTGCGGTGCAGGAAGAAGAACTGCGCGCGTGCGCCGATCGGGAAACATTGCGAATGTACGGCGACTTATTAAATGCCAATCTCTACCGTATGGAAAAAGGCGACCGTGAGATCACGGTGGAAAATTTCTATGAGGAAAGCTGTCCGCCTGTGACGATTTCGTTGGACCCACGGCTTTCTCCATCGCAGAATGCGCAGAAATATTATGCCGAATATCGAAAAGCGGCGACGGCTGAGGATATGCTTAAGGATTTGATGGCAAAATCGCGGCAAGAGCTTGTGTATCTGGACAGTGTGTTCGATGCAGTGACACGAACCGAGGGGGAAAGCGAATTGCTGGAAATCCGCGAGGAGCTTGCGGAGCAGGGGTATATTCGCTTGCCGAAGAAACGTAACCGGATGCTCAAAGCACAGCCGCCGATGAAATTTATGTCGTCGGACGGATTTTCGATTCTATGCGGCCGAAACAATAAGCAAAATGATCAGCTGACAATGAAAACAGCGAAAAACTATGATATGTGGCTGCATACGCAGGGCGTAGCTGGTTCGCATGTCATTATTGAGGCAGATGGCAAG
Source organism: uncultured Clostridia bacterium (assembly GCA_944386285.1). Classification (GTDB taxonomy): domain Bacteria; phylum Bacillota; class Clostridia; order Oscillospirales; family Ruminococcaceae; genus Paludihabitans. Next base: position 1,775 of record CALXAM010000060.1, read on the forward strand.
GAGATTTCCGATCAGGCCATCACCGAGGCGGCGATCATTGCGGCATATCACTCGAAAGCCAGAGAAAGCGCACAGGTTGCTGTGGACTATACGCGGATTAAATTTGTCAAGAAACCGGCCGGTGCAAAACCGGGCATGGTGATATTTACCGATTATCAGACAGCGTTTGTCACACCAGACGAAGAACTGGTTCACCGTCTGCAAGTAAAATAAAAAAACCGCACGGAAACATCCGTGCGGTTTTTTCGTGTGTCGGGTTGATAAATATGTGTGCAGACAGTATAATAAATAAGGTTAGGCAAGTGTTTGCCAGACAAAAAAGGAGGCTGTTCGAATGATTCGAGATCCGAAGTTATTTTTTGAATCGCTTAAAACAAAAAAAGTCGGTGTGATCGGGCTGGGTGTCAGCCATTTTGATCTGATCTGCATGATGTGCAAAAAAGGTATTCCGGTTACCGTGCTGGACCGCCGTACAAAGGAGCAGATTGGCGCCGATTATGATACATTAAAAGAAGCGGGTGCAAGCTTTTGCTTAGGGGATGAATACCTCTCCCATCTGACAGACTTTGATATCGTGTTCCGCACACCGGGTATGTATTTCCTCTCGGAAGCACTCACCAAAGCGCGTGAAGCCGGCGTGAAAATTGTCAGCGAGATGGAAGTGTTTTTCGACTTGTGCCCTTGTCGTGTGTTCGCACTGACCGGCTCGGACGGAAAAACGACGACATCGACACTCATCAGTGAGTTCTTGAAAGCGGACGGACACACCGTCTGGCTCGGCGGAAACATCGGCAAAGCATTGTTACCGCAGATTGAGAACATCAAACCGCAGGATATGTGCGTGGTGGAGCTTTCAAGCTTCCAGCTCATCTCCATGCGGCAGTCGCCCGATGTAGCGGTTGTCACCAACGTGGCACCGAACCATTTGGATGTGCACCACGATATGCAGGAATATATCGACGCGAAAAAACAGCTTCTGCTGCACCAGAACGGTCTGTCCTGCACGGTGCTCAATTACGAAAACGACATCACCCGTGAGGAAATGGCACCGCTCGTGCGCGGAGAACTTCGTTGGTTTTCGAAGAACCGTCCCGTTTCGCACGGCAGTTTTCTGCGTGAGGACGGGATGCTCTGCCGTGTGATTCACGGTGAGGTCACACCGGTTGTGCACAAAGATGAGATCAAAATTCCGGGTATGCACAACGTCGATAACTTCTTAACGGCAATCGCTGCAGTCGGCACAGAGGTGAGTGATGAATCGATCCGCAAAGTGGCGCGCGAATTCGGCGGTGTCGAACACCGCATTGAATATGTGCGCACTGTTCGTGGCATCCGGTATTATAACGACTCGATCGCATCGAGTCCGACCCGTACGATTGCAGGACTTCGCGCGTTTGCGTCGAAAATCATCGTGATTGCCGGCGGCTATGATAAACACATTCCGTATGCGCCGCTGGGGCCGGAGCTCTGCACCTATTCGAAAGCAGTCATCCTGCACCTATTCGAAAGCAGTCATCCTGCTTGGTGCAACAGCGCCGAAAATTGAAGAGGCAATTCGCGGTGCAGAAAATTATAAAGAGGGCGCACCGGCGATTTACCGTGTGAACACACTTGAAGAAGCGGTGGCGCTTTCGCAGGAAATCGGCGAATCGGGCGACATTGTGAGCCTTTCGCCGGCAAGCGCAAGCTTTGACTTATACAAAAACTTTGAAGAGCGCGGACGTCATTTCAAATCGATCGTCCGGGGACTTTCTGAATAAACAGGAGAATGACAACATGAATGACTTGACTTCTATGCTCCGTGCGCTGTGTGAAGCGGACGGCGTTGTCGGATGCGAGAAAAACGCTTCCGAACAGGCTGCACGGTTTTTGTCCGAATGGATGGACGATGTGTCCATCGACGCATTCGGCAGCGTGACGGCTGTGAAAAAAAGCAGCAAAGAAAACGCGAAAACTGTATTGCTTGATGCACATATTGATGAAATCGGCATGATCGTGACCGGCATTGACGAAAAAGGATTTCTGCGTGTGTCGAATTGCGGCGGACTCGACCGCCGTCTGTTCGCCGCACAGCCGGTCACTGTTCACACGAAAGACGGCGATCTGTTCGGTATCGTCGGTACAAAGCCGCCGCATCTGTTAAGCGATGAAGAGGCAAAGAAAGTGCCGAAAATCGAGGATTTGTTTTTAGACATCGGATACAGTGAAGACGGTGCAAAACAGCGCGTGTCGCTTGGTGACCGCGTGACGATCCGCACACCGTTTTCCGTGCTTTTAGGCGGCAGAGTTTCCTCGAAAGCGCTCGATGACCGTGCAGGCGTTGCGGCAATCCTTTTGGCACTTTCGCTTTTAAACGGCGAGGACTGTGGTGTCAATGTGGCGGTTTCGTTTACATCCCGCGAAGAAACCGGCGGTCAGGGTGCGACTACATCCGCATACCGCTTAGCACCTGATTTCGCTGTGGCGGTAGACGTCTGTCATGCCAAAACACCGGACAGCACGCCCGGCAAGAGCGTGCCGATGGGCAAGGGTGCGGCAATCGCATATTCGCCGGTGCTCGATAAACGGTGCTCGGATGCACTTGTGAAGATGGCAAAAGAACAGGAAATCCCGTATCAGATCGAAGCAATGGGCGGCAGAAGAACCGGTACCAATGCAGACGAAATTTTCACAACGCGCGGCGGCGTGCGCACAGCGGTTGTGTCGATTCCGGAGCGGTATATGCACACGCCGGTTGAGGTATTAGACCTCGCGGACATTGAGAGCGTGGCAAAATTGCTTGCACAGTTTGTAAGAGAGGTGGGGAACGATCATGTTTGATTTTGCATTACTCAAAAAACTCTGTCTGGCAAACGGCGTTTCCGGCCGTGAGGACAGCGTGCGTAAGATGATTGAAGAAGAAATCCGTCCCTATGCGGATGAGATGTATGTCGATGCGCTCGGCAACCTGATTGCAATGAAAAAAGGCGAAAACCGCGCACCGAAAAAGGTGCTGTTTGACGCACATACCGATGAGATTGGCTTTATCATCACAGGAATTACTGACGACGGTCTGCTGTCGTTTTCGACGGTCGGCGGCATCAATCCGTCTGTGATTTTGGGCCGTGCCGTTGTGGTCGGTGACGAACATCCGGTTGACGGTGTGATCGGCGCAAAGGCGATTCATATGCTTTCGGCAGAGGAACGCGAGAAACTGCCGGAAACCGATAAAATGTACATCGACATCGGTGCGATCACAAAAGAAGAGGCCGAAGCAGTCGTGTCGCTTGGCGACAGTGCGTACTTTAAAAGCGATTATGTTGAGTTCGGCGACGGTTCGATCGCCGCAAAGGCAATCGACGACCGTGCAGGCTGTGCAGCGCTTATCTGCATGATGAAACAGCCGCTTAAATATGATACTTGGTTCTCTTTCTCTGTGCAGGAGGAGGTCGGCGGCAACGGCGGTAAAACAGCGGCTTACTCGGTGGCACCGGATATCGCAGTCGTCGCAGAATCGACTGCGTGCGGCGATGTTGCAGACGCGAAAGGCAACGCACGCGTGTGCGTTTATGGCGGCGGTGCGGTTGTGTCGTTTATGGACCGCGGCACGATCTATGACAAACCGTTGTACGATCATGCGTTTGCGATTGCGGCAGAGCGCGGCATTCCGTGCCAGACCAAAACCATGATCGCAGGTGGCAACAATGCGCATGTGATCGACACGGTGCGCGGCGGTGTACGTGTGGCGGCTGTTTCTGTGCCGGGCAAGTACATCCATTCCGCATGCAACGTGTCGCACAAAGACGACATTCAGGCGGTGTATGACTTGCTCTGCGCATTGGCGGACACGCTGGCAGAACAGTGAACCGTATTGTAACGATTGAAACGCTCGGGCAGGCGGATGATGCAGTGTTTCTGCGGATTCTTGGGCTTGCCCGGCTTTACTTACGTGAGCAGACGGAGGACGTCCGCTTTTTTGCGAGCGACAGCCGGTCGATTGCGCTGTGCATTGACGGCGGGTGTGCGTTTTTGTATGCCGTACCGGATGCGTCGTCTGAGGAATGCGAAGATGCTGTGCTGACTGTGCAAATGATGGCGCACGAGGTATACGCAAACCGTCTGCTCCCGGGAATGGGAGGAATACAGAAGCGCGGTCAGGTGTACCGGCTCTGTGCGCAGACGCTTGCATCGTATGCGCCGCTTGCGGTAAATCATTCTCTGCGGGAAGCGTTTGCGGTCATGGAGCCGGTATTTTTTGCGCAGGAATCGGCGGACGAACGGATGCGGCGCTATGCCGATTTGTCCCACCGGATTCGTCACGGATGCTATCAGGTGTACGAAGCAGAGGGCGCGGCAGCACTCTGCGTCGCAAACGAGATGGGACAAGTGCTCATCGATCAACTCTGCGTGCTGCCCAAGAAGCGGCGAAACGGATTGGCGGTTCGGCTGATTCATACCATATTAAACGATCATTATCCGGCGGCTTCGGCGGTGTTTTTCAGCCGTGACGAGCAAAGCGACCGGTTTTATCAAAAATATCATGCAGAACCGGCAGGCGAATGGGTGTACTGCCGGTTTTCAAAAGGGAGAGAATTGAATGAATCCATTTTATTCGTTTGACGAACGGCTCACCCGTCTGGATGCGGAAGCGGAGTCACAGGCGGCAGAAGCGTTTGCGGCGATGGACGAGGTTTGTGCATATAATGAAGCAAAAGTCCTGCACGCATTTTCAGAGTGCAGAGTGAGTGAATCACATTTTGCCGGAAGCACCGGTTATGGCTACGGTGACCGCGGCCGCGAGGTGCTCGACGAGGTGTATGCGAAAGTGTTCGGCGCAGAGGATGCGCTCGTGCGGCACAACTTTGTGTCCGGTACCCATGCGCTGACGGTTGCACTGTTCGGCGTTTTGCGCACGGGCGATGTGATGGTGTCATTAACCGGTGCACCGTATGATACGATGGGGGAAGTCATCGGCATCCGCGGTGAGGGAAACGGTTCTCTGCGTGATTTCGGTGTGACCTACCGGCAGGTAGATCTGCTTTCGGACGGCACACCCGACTATGAAGCGATCAAACAGCAGGCAGTCGGTGCGAAAATCGTGTATATCCAACGTTCACGCGGCTATTCCCTGCGGGAATCGTTCTCCGTCGAAACGATTGGAAAAATGATCCGTGCGGCCAAAGAGGCAAATTCCAACGTCATTGCTGTGGTGGATAACTGCTATGGTGAATTTGTAGAAAAAACAGAGCCGACCGCTGTGGGTGCCGATTTGATCATTGGTTCGCTCATTAAGAATCCGGGCGGCGGCATTGCAAAAACAGGCGGCTATATTGCGGGTCGTCACGATCTGGTAGAGCTTTGTTCGTATCGGCTGACCTGTGTCGGTATGGGCAAAGAGGTCGGCTGTACGCTCGGGGAAAGCCGTGGGATGTTCTTAGGACTGTATTTTGCGCCGTCGGTTGTATGTTCGGCGGTCAAAACATCGATTTTTGCACTGTCGCTGTTTTCAAAGCTTGGATATAAAGTCTATCCTGCATATGACGCGCACAGAACCGATATCATTGCGGCGATTGCGCTCGGTGACCGGGAGCGGCTCGTGGCGTTCTGTCAGGGCATTCAGAAAGGTTCGCCAGTGGACAGCTTTGTCGCACCGGAGCCGTGGGACATGCCTGGTTATGAAAGCGAAGTCATCATGGCGGCAGGCGCATTTACACTCGGTGCTTCGATCGAGCTTTCAGCAGATGCGCCGCTGCGTGAACCGTATGCAGTTTGGCTGCAGGGCGGCCTTACGTATAACACCGGAAAGCTTGGCATTCTGCTGGCGGCGCAGGAAATGGCGTCCCGCGGTGTGCTGGAGCTTCAATAAAAGCGAAGATCGCTTGATAAGCGATTGTATTGCGTATAAAATAAAAAGCAGTCTTTGTGTGAAACAAAGACTGCTTTTTTAATTGTCACTTATTTGTGATCCGTTTCTACTAAAAGATCATCTTTTTTAATTTTCATGTAGTTTAATCGCAGTGCATTTGAAACGACGGAAACACTCGATAAGCTCATGGCCGCTGCGGCAATCATTGGGTTTAACAGCATTCCGAATACCGGATATAATACACCGGCCGCAATCGGAATACCGAGCACATTATACCCGAATGCCCAGAACAAGTTTTGCTTGATATTCCGCATTGTCATATGACTTAAACGAATCGCTGTGACCACATCGCGCAAATCATTTTTTACTAAAACAATATCTGCGGATTCGATGGCAACATCTGTACCGGAACCGACTGCAATTCCGACATCAGCGGTTGTCAGTGCGGGTGCGTCGTTAATTCCGTCACCCACCATGCAGACCAAATGACGCTGGTCCGATTGATATTGTTTGATGACTGCAGCCTTTGTATCGGGAAGCATCTGCGCATGAACGATATCGATGCCCGCTTGATCTGCGATTGCGCGTGCCGTTTTTTCATTGTCACCGGTGAGCATTACCGTACGGATTCCCATGTTGTGCAGTGCATGAATTGCAGTGATGCTTGTCGATTTGATCGGGTCTGTCACTGCGAAGATTCCGCATAAGATACCGTCTGCACTGATTAAAACCGGTGTTTTTCCCTGTTCTGCCAGTGCTTGTGCCTGGGCTGGCATGGACACAGACAGATACGCAGGTGTGCCGATTTTTACGAACGTCCCGTCAACAATTCCTTCGATTCCGTTTCCTGCAACTGCTTTAAATTCGGACACTTCTTGTGGATGAATCCCGCGGGTATCCGCATATGAAACAACAGCCTGTGCAAGCGGATGCTCGCTTGCCTGTTCGAGAGAAGCGGCGAGCATCAAGACGGTTTCTTCCGGAAGAGACCGTGCAATAAAGTCGCTGACGGTCGGGGCGCCTTCTGTAATCGTTCCGGTTTTATCAAATAAAACGGTTTTAATGTGATGCGTCTGCTGAAGTGCTGCTGCATTTTTAAACAGTACACCGTTTGCGGCGCCTTTTCCGGTTCCGACAATAATAGCGGTCGGTGTGGCAAGTCCGAGTGCACACGGGCACGCAATTACAAGAACAGAGATAAATACCTGCATCGAAAAAGCAAAGTCCCATTGAATAAAGAACCAGATCAAAGCGGCGATCACGGCAATCGACATCACGGCAGGTGTAAACCAGCCGGCAATCACATCTGCCATATGCGCGATCGGCGCCTTTGAACCTGCGGCATTCTCTACCATCTGCACAATCCGAGCAAGCGCGGTATCTTCGCCGATGCGCTCTGCCGTATAAACGATGCTGCCTGTCTGATTAACCGTAGCGCCGTATACGCGATCACCGGGCAGCTTTTCAACAGGCAGGCTTTCGCCGGTCAGCATACTTTCATCAATCGATGTTTGACCGGAAACGACAGTGCCGTCAACCGGCAAGCTTTCACCCGGACGGATGAGCACCGAATCGCCGAGTTTGACGTCTGCAGCGTCGATGGTGACAGGTTTCCCGTCACGTAATACTGTTGCGGTTTTAGGTGCCAGTGACATCAATGCACGAATCGCTTCGCCGGTTTTTCCGCGGCTTCTCGCTTCTAAAAACTTTCCAAGTAATATCAACGCGATAATGACACCGGCACTTTCAAAATAGAGCCGATGTGCTGCATGTGCATCACCCAAAATGATGAGAACCGTTGAATATAAGCTGTAGCAAAGTGCCGCTGTTGTGGAGACCGCAACTAGACTGTCCATATTGGGTGCAAGCCGGAACAATGCGGAAAATCCACGTGTGTAAAAACCGAATCCGCAGATGAGGATTGGAATGAGCAGAACAATTTGCACAACCGCAAATAAAAGCGGATGATTCTCCGGCAATAAAAACGGTGGATACAGTCGATCAAGCAGCGGTACCATTGGCGCCATTGCTACGTATAACAGCAGTGCACCAAAAATAACGGAAATAATCATGCGGCGTTTTTGCATTGCAATTTCTTTTTGCTTTCCGATTCGTTCGAGCTCTGCTGCCTTTGCACGGTCAATCATTTCATAGCCGGCAGCCTTTACTGCCTGTGCAAGCTGATCTTTCGTTACCTTATCCGGATCAAATTCAATCGTTGCACGTTCCGTAGCAATATTGACCTGCGCTTGTGCAACACCTTCTGTTTTGTTGAGTGCGCGTTCTACATTTGCTGCACAGGCGGCACACATCATTCCGCCAATTTTACACGTTAGCTTTTCCATTAGGACAAAACCTCGTATCCGGTTTCTTTGATCGTGTCGCGGATTGTATCTGCGGAAAGTGCGTTTTCTTCATATTTAACGGAGACTTCGCCTTTTTTTGCGCTGGCTTTTACGCTTTTTACGCCTTCCAAAGCGGAGAGTGCATTGGTAACGCGTGCCTCACAATGCGCACACATCATGCCCTTGACAGAGAATGTTTCTTTTTTCATGGTTGGTCGCTCCTTTTTCTTTTTAAAAATTATACTGTGTAAGTATATTTGTATTATACCAAAATCGTATACAAAAAGCAACCCGACATCGGAGCCGATGTCGGGAATTTTATCGATTGGTATGTGATTGGCGGTAAGCCAATGGTGTTGTTCCGGTAAGCTTTCTGAAAATACGGCTGAAATAGCATGGGTCATGGTATCCGCAGGCTTCCGAAATGATTGCCATCGGTTCATTGGTATTTGTAAGCATATGCTGCGCATAGGAAATGCGTACGTGATTGACGTAATCCGTAAATGTTTTTCCGTAAAGCCGCTTAAATTTTACTGCAAAGTTGCTGTAACTTAAACGGCAAAACTCCAATGCGGTATCGATCAGCGAATCTTCGTAAAAATGTGTTGCAATATACTGTAAGAGCATATTAAATTGCTTCGTTTCTTTTTTTGAAAGCATGTTGCCTGGTACGATCAATGGAAATGGTGTGAGTGTGTCACATAAGACGGACATGAGCATACAGATCGCATGACGCATTCGCACTTCAAATCCATGGGAACGGGATTCATTTTCGGAAAGCAAGATGTCAAGATAGGGCTGTACCTGTTCTACGGTGTATTCAAAAGTCAGACAGCGATATCCGCTCTCCGTTAAAAAAGGAAACCAATATTCTTGTTCCGCATCAAAAGATTTTTGGGAGAGGAGCAGTGAGGTATCAAATTTTAAAAGGACGATCGTAGAACTGTCTGCACCGTTTACAAATTCATGTACTTGCTGCGGATGAATGTAAATGATATCGCCTGGATTTAAAATAAGCGATTTTTGGCCGATGTTGACAATTTCCTGTCCTTCATAAACAAACACCATTTCGCAGCAAAAATGCCAGTGTAACAGTGAGGTACTGTCTTTTACCGGATTTGTGGAGCGGTAACATTCAATTGGGTAATTGGGAATTTGATTTGTTGACTCTGGATTTTCCAGAAAAATAGATTCCGGCAAGAAAAATCACACCTTTCAAATAGAATAGTCCAAAAATTTAAAATGTATATACATAGAATTCTTCATGAAAGTTGCTATAATGAAGACAAATAGGCGGTCCGTTTTAGAACAACATGACAAGGACAAACGTTCTTCTACTATTATATTCATAAAAACACAAAGTGACAAGAGGTGTTTTCATATGGAGATTATCCGTTATAAAGAATTTGAACCGGATTATCGAAACGTTGTGAAAGTAGCAAATAACCAATGGGTAGATCGTGTCCCGCTTTATGAGCATTTGGTGGGCGGAAAGGTCATTCGTGAGACAGTTGGAACTTCCCCGTTTGAACTGATGTTTTCAAATGATATGGCAGAGAGCCGTGAAGGCTTCCGTCAATACTGGGACTTTTTTAAGCAAATGGGCTATGACACAGCATCGATGGAGTTTTCGAGCTGTGGCATTTTGATTGACGGCGGTGCTTTGGGTGCACACAAGGAAGGTGCCATCAAAACGCGTGAGGATTTTGAAAAATATCCGTTTGATGAGCTTCCAACCCGCTTTTTTGAAGCATATGCGCCGTATATGCGTAATTTTGCAGAGACATGTCCGGCTGGCATGAAAGCAATCGGCGGTGTAGGAAACGGCTTATTTGAAACCGTACAAGATCTGGTTGGTTATATGGATCTTTGCTTTATGAAGAGCGATGATGAAGAATTGTATGCCGATCTATTTAAAAAGCTCGGCGATGTACATGCACAGATCTGGAAACGGTTCCTTGATGAATTTTCGGATGTGTTCTGTGTCTGCCGGTTTGGTGATGACTTGGGATTTAATACAATGACACTTTTGTCCACCGAGGATATCTGTGAACATATTCTTCCACAGTATCGTCGAATCACCGATATGGTACATGCGAAAGGAAAACCGTTCTTACTGCATTCATGCGGAAACCTGTTTAAAGTGTTTGATTCGATCATTTCGGACGCAAACATTGACGCAAAACATTCAAATGAAGATGGTATTGCACATTTCTCTGTTTGGGTCGAAAAATACGGTGACAAGATCGGCAACTTCGGCGGCATCGATACCGATGTGCTGTGCCGCAAAACACCGCAGGAAATCCGTGAGTATGTGCTTGATTGCTTAGAACGTGTCAAAGGACACGGCGGCATTGCGTTTGGTTCGGGCAATTCCATTCCAGACTATGTACCAACAGAAGGATATCTTGCCATGGTAGATACGGTGCGTGAATGGCGCGGTGACAAACGTGCGTAAGGAAAGAGGCGAAATTTTATGGATTACAGCAAACTGGTTCAAATTGTAAAAGAAATCGGATTTACAGATGCGGCATTGATTTCGCCGAGCGATCTTATTCCGCTCGCTGAGGTGCGTAATATGTGTGCAGTCGATCGCTGTGGTGCATACGGTAAAAAATGGACTTGTCCGCCGCATTGCGGAACATTGGAAGAATGCACCGAACGAATTCGCTCCCGCACACAAGGCGTTGTGATGCTTTCGGTAACAAAGCTTGAAGATTCCTTTGATTTAGAAGGCATGCAGGAAGCGGGAAAAGCGCATCAGAAACTGTTTGCAAAAGCGGCAGATACATTGCGCAAAGAGTTTCCCGATTTACTGCCGCTTGGCGCGGGAGGATGCAGTATTTGCGAGACGTGCACCTGCCCTGATGAGCCGTGTCGTTTTCCAGATCGGCTTTTTGTTCCAATGGAAGCGTACGGTTTGCTTGTGAGTGATGTATGCAATCGCTGCGGCTTAAAATATTATAACGGTGAAGCAACGGTTACATATGTTTCGTGTATTGTTGTCTGAACTTTGATCAATTGATTCCGGAGGAACATTCATGTTTATCGCACAAATTCAAAACGGAGCCAGCCGGACGACTGTTTCATTTTCAAAGGAAACATTGCTTTCTGCTTTTACGGAGTCGTTTTCCGTTCCGATGCCCTGCGGCGGCAACCATACCTGCGGAAAATGCAAAGTACGGGCAGAGGGAGCACTTTCTCCTTTGTCCGAGGCAGAAAAACGTCATTTGACAAAAGAGGAAATTGCATCGGGTATTCGGTTAGCCTGTGCATCATCGGCAGTGGGTGATTGTACCATTACGATTTTGCAGAATAAACAAGATGATCGTTCCGTGATGCTTGACGGCGCGCAAAAGATGATCGAGCAGGAAGGAATCGGAATTGCAGTTGATATCGGTACAACGACGATTGCGGTATATACCTATCAAAACGGTGAGCGGGTTCGCGCGATCGGTGAGCACAATAAGCAGAGTGTATTCGGTGCTGACGTAATTACGAGGATCGGAGTCAATCAGCCACAGACACTGCATCAGACGATTGTTTCACAGCTTGACTGTTTGTTTAAACGTGCAATCGATCAAATTGCGGCGCCGAACGAAGTCAATCGGATTGTTGTAACCGGCAACACAACGATGCTTCATTTCTTCTATGGATATGACCCGTCATCACTTGCTGTGTCGCCGTTTCGAACCGTTTCGCTGTTTGATGAGGAACAGCCTGCATCGAAATGGTTTCCCGCATATGAAAATGCAGTGCTTTATCTGCCGCCGTGCATTTCGGCATATGTGGGTGCTGATATGGTGTGTGCAATGGAGGCAGCAGACTTTTTGAATGACCAAAAGACAGCGCTTCTTGCCGATATCGGCACCAATGGTGAAATGGCACTTGTTCACAAAGGACAGCTTGTCACTTGTTCAACCGCAGCGGGACCGGCACTCGAGGGTGCGTGTATCCGTCAGGGTATGCCGGCAGGTGTTGGTGCAATCGACAATGTCTTTTTGAATGAAGATCAAACGATTGGCTATCATGTGATTGGAGAGGAAGCACCGCGGGGACTCTGCGGAAGCGGACTCATTCGGCTGATGGCGTTGCTTGTCGATTTAGAAATTGTGGATGAGACCGGTGCAGTGAATGAAGAATGCGGCGTATACGAATCGCTGATTGATGAGGACGAGGAAGGCTTGTTCATAAAAATCGGTGACAGCGGAATCGTTTTGACGCAGCGCGATATCAGACAAATTCAGCTTGCGAAAGCGTCGATTTGTGCCGGAATCCTCACGATGCTGCATCATTGCGGTGTTTCAGCCGATGAAGTACATACATTTTATATTTGCGGCGGGTTTGGCAGCTATATCGATCCGAATGCAGCGGCAACGATTGGTTTGATACCGGCATCTTTGGCTTCTCGCGTCAAAGTGCTCGGCAATGCAGCAGGTACAGGTGCTGCCAATCTGTTAGGCGACAGCGGACGTGAATATGCGCGTGCGATTGCCGGTCAGGCACACATCATCGAGCTCTCAGAAAGTCCGTTTTTCATGGAACAGTACGTTGAGCAGATGAGTTTTTATACTGAATAACATCAGCGTGGTGCTGAGTTAGATATGATAAGAAAAATTAAAATCAGAAAGGATTATGTATCATGAGCACAACATTAGCAGAATTGAGCGAATTTCTCCAGAAAGGCAGAGTTAAAAACGTCAAAGAACTTGTTCAGAAAGCAATCGACGAAGGCATTTCTCCGAACGTTATTCTTGAAGAAGGTCTGCTGAGTGGTATGTCCGTTGTCGGCGAAAAATTCAAGAAAAATGAAGTGTTCGTTCCGGAAGTTCTGATCGCAGCACGTGCAATGAATGCTGGTACTACCATGCTCAAACCGTACCTCGTTCAGGAAGGCGTTGAGAGCAAAGGCACTGTTGTCATCGGCACTGTGAAAGGTGACCTGCATGATATCGGCAAAAACATCGTAAAAATGATGATGGAAGGCAAAGGCCTCAATGTAATTGATCTGGGTGTTGACGTTTCCGCTGAGCAGTATGTTCAGGCAGCAAAAGAAAATGATGCTGATATCATCGCTTGCTCCACACTGCTCACTACCACAATGGGTGAAATTAAAAACGTTGTTGACCTCGTCAAAAAAGAGGGCATCCGTGCGAAAGTTATGATCGGCGGCGCACCTGTTACCCAGGATTTCTGCGACAGTGTCAATGCAGATTCCTATACACCGGATGCAGCAACTGCAGCTGACGTTGCACTCGGTTTTTGCTCGTAATGATAAAACAATAGGAAGGAGACGGAACGATGGCTGATACGCATAAACAGCGATTTGAAAAAGCACTTCGGCGCGAACCGATCGTCGGTCATGTTCCGCAGTTTGAACTTGTCTTTTTCCTGACAATGGAAGCGTTTGGGAAGGTACATCCTTCCCATCGTTTTTATGAGCAATGGAATCAGATGTCTCATGCGGAGCAGAAACTTCATATCGAAGAAATGGCTGATATCTATATCATGACAGCAAAACGTTATGATCACGATGCGATTTTTGTTCATCCGAATCCGGGTGATTTGGAAAATACAAAATGGCTGCTCGAAACGATTCGTGAAAAAACAGGAGATGAATATTTCCTGATGATGCACGGTGATACAACTGTGAGCATTCCGACCGGCGATGATATGATCGATTTCTCGGTGAGAATGTATGAAGATCCGGACAGCATTCATGATCAGCAGAAACGTTGGCAGGAAGATGCAGCAAAACGTGCAGCAGCACTTTCGGGTACTGGTTTGCTCGATGGTTTTGCACTTTGTTCGGACTACGCATTCAATGTCAATCCGTTCTTCTCACCGGATATCTTTGCAGAACTCGTCGCACCGCACTTAAAAGAATGTATTGATACATACAGAAGCCTTGGCTTCTATACAATCAAGCACACCGACGGCAACATCAATCCGATTCTTGACCAGATCGTTGACTGCGGCCCGGATGCTGTGCACTCGATCGATCCGCAGGGTCACATGAACCTGCTTGAAGTGCGCAAAAAATACGGCGATCGTATTTGCACGATCGGCAACGTCAACTGCGGCCTTTTACAGACCGGTACAGTGGAAGAGGCAGAAGCGGATGTTCGCCGCTGCATTCGTGAGGGTATGGCAGAAGGATATGGCTTCATTTTCTCCACATCGAACTGTGCATACACCGGACTGCCGCTTGAGCGTTACGAGCTGATGCAGAAAATCTGGCGTGAAGAAGCAATCTATCGTTAAGAGAGAATAAGGAGAAGCAACATATGAATGCAATGGAACGTGTCACCGCGATGCTTTCGCACAAAGAAGTGGATAGAATCCCGGTGTATCCGATTCTCTCAGGTGTTACCCGCAAACTGGTGGGCGCAACGTATGAAGAATGGGCGACAAACGCAGATGTCTGTGCAGACGCACTGTACAAGGCAGTCAAACAGTTTGACTTAGATGGTGTCGTTACGCTCATTGACTTGTCGGTTGAATGTGATGCGTGGGGTCAGAAACTCATTTTCCACGAAAACGATGCGCCGCATCCGGATTATTCGCAGTCTGTCATTCAGGACATCGAAGATTATGCAAAAATCAAAAAAGTAGATTATAGACAGTCCAAACGTATGATGATGCATATTGAAGTTTGCCGCCAGCTTGTAGGAAAAGCAAACGGCGAATTTCCGGTCACTGCGTTTGTGTTCGGTCCGCTCGGTACACTTTCGATGCTTCGCAATCAGGAAGACATGTATATGGATCTGTATGATGACCCTGACGCTGTCAAAGAAGCAGTGGGCGAAGTCACAGCTACGCTCAAAGATTATGTCAATGCCATTATCGACACTGGTGTGCAGGGTGTGATGTTTGACACCTTGTTTGCTTCCGGTACGATTATGTCGAAAGATATGTGGATCGAGATGGAGAGTGAAGCGATCAAAGCGCTTGCGGATGTGTGTCATGAACGCGGTGTGCTCGTCATGATTCACAACTGCGGGGAAAAACCGTATTTTGATGCGCAGATCGAAGCAACCAATCCGATTGCATTTTCTTTCCTGCATCCGCCGGCTGACTGCGCCGACTTTGCAGAATGCAAAGAAAAATACGGAAAGACACTGGGACTCATTGGTTGTGTGCCGCCGCCGATGGTGGTGACAAGCACCGACGAAGCATGGGTCGAAGAATGCAAACGTCAGATTGACATTTTCGGCAAAGACAGCGGCTATATGCTGGCAACCGGCTGTGAGTATCCGTCCGGCTCCGATTTTAAAAAGGCCGAATTGATGGTAGAGGTTGCAAAAACATATACGCCATATAAAGAAGCGTAAAGGAACGATAGGATTATGGAACGTACCTCAAGACAGCTTGTGTTAGACACGCTGAATTTTAAAAATACAGACGGCCGTGTTCCGCGTCAGATCTGGACACTGCCATGGGCGGAGTTTACATATCCCGAAATGATGAAAAAAATCCGTGAGGATTTTACATGGGATTTCGACGGCCCGCAGACAACTTATGAAGCGCTTCCGAAAACGCAGGGCGACCCGTATGAGGTTGGTACCTATGTGGATGAGTGGGGCTGCATTTTCACGAATATCCACAGAGGCATTATCGGTGAGGTGAAAGAGCCGATCGTCAAAGATGATGACTGGGAAGATGCGGATAACGTCCACATTCCGGAGGAGTTTTTGACGTTTGATATCGATCAAGTCAATGCATCGTATCATGCTTCGGATAAATTCATGATGGCTGGCTGCTGCCCGCGTCCGTTTGAGCAGCTTCAGTTTATTCGCGGTACTGTCAATCTCTACATGGATTTGATGGACCCGCCGAAGAAAATGCTTGAATTCATGGAGAAAATGCACGACTTTTACTGCCGTCTGCTCACCAAATGGGCACAGACAGACGTCGATGCACTCAATATGATGGACGACTGGGGTTCACAGCAAGCACTGCTGATTAACCCGGCGCTGTGGGACGAGTATTTCCGTCCGATGTACCGTGATTATATTGATATTGCGCATAAATACGGCAAAAAGATGTTCATGCACTCGGATGGATACACGCTTGACATCATCCCGCGTCTGATTGATCTCGGGCTTGACGCAATGAACAGCCAGATTTTCTGTATGGGTGTTGATAAATTAAAACAGTTTAAGGGCAAAATCACCTTCTGGGGTGAGATCGACCGTCAGCATCTGATTCCGGAGGGCACACCGGAGCAGATCGAAAACGCAGTGAAGAGCGTTTACGAGAATCTCTGGGATAACGGCGGCTGTATTGCGCAGTGCGAATTCGGTCCGGGCGCAAATCCGGACAACGTTTACCGGATTTTCAAAACCTGGGAGTCGCTTCGGTAATAGGCGAAGGGAGAACACAGGATGAAGAATCGTGATTTTTTAACGCTGAACCGACAGATTATCCATAAGGAAGCAAACGGAAAAGTTCTCTGGCAGCCGCGCATCATTTGCTGGTATGCCGACCGGCAGTATCGCAATGAGCCGCTGCCTGAACCGTATACCGGCATGAGCATTCGGGAGCTTTATGATGCACTCGATTGTTCGAACCGTATTATGATTACAATGAGGCGGTCAAGCTGATCGAAGATCCGTCGATCAAGCGGTATTCAAAGCAGCTGGATGAACTGCGAACGCAGCATTTTGTCGAAACGCCCGAGGGAACCATCAACTGTATCTTAAAAAAGAACCGCTCCAATTACGGTGAGTTTTTTGAAAAATGGTGGGTCGAAGATCAAAAGGACATGGAAGTTCAGATGTACATCGAAGCACATCAGGATTATGTGTTCGACGAGGAAGCCTATAATCGGATCTATGAGATCTGGGGAAACAACGGCTTAGGTTCGATCTATTTCCCACGCATCAATGTGCAGTCGCTGTTTAACGACACCATGGGTGTTGAGGGCGGTATTTTTTGCATTGATGGATATGCCGGATGTCTGCGAGGAATATTTTAAAATTAAGAGCCAGAACCATGACCGTTTTATCAAGATGATTGAAACGAGCAAATTCGAATGGATCAACTTTGGAGACAATGTGCACTGTGCAACGCTTCCGCCGTCGCTGTTTGAGCAGTATGTACTGCCCGAGTATCAGCACCGCAATGAGCTTCTGCACAAGCAGGGCCAGTTCACATTTGCGCACTGGGACGGCGATACCAAAGCGATTTTGAAATATGCCAAAGAAACCGGATTGGACGGCATTGAAGCAGTGACACCGAAACCGCAGGGTGATGTAACGCTCGAGGAAATCAAAGAAGCGTTTGGCGATGACGTGTATTTAGTGGACGGCATTGCAGCGCTGCTGTTTGATGAGATGTATCCGATTGAGATGCTCAAGGAGCAGACCGAACAGATTATCGACATGTTTGCCGGACAACTGATTCTTGGTATTTCGGATGAGATGTCTTCGACAGGCAACATCGACCGGATTAAATATGTCGGCGAGATTGTGGATCGTCACAATGCGCGATGCTAAATCATAAAAAAGCAGGAGTTCATAGGAACTCCTGCTTTTTTATCTGATTCGTAATGTCGTTTCAAAATGCATTGTCATAAACAATTGGTATTTAATAAACATCTGTTGATAAAGAAACTTTGGCTTCTGTCTGTGTAAATGACCGTGCAAATAGAAAGGAAACGAAAATAATTTAATTTTAAATATAGATATCAGATATGGACGCGTTATCGTCTGTAGCAAGCAATAATTTCACCGATATACATCCGATGAAAATCATCACCGGCATAATTGGGTGCAACGACAGATTTGTCAATGAAGCAATCTTCCGTTAAGTCCTGCGCATAGAGCTTGCGGCAAACAAGAATCAGTGAAGCTTCTTTTGGCGCCGCACCGCCGTCGAATGCACAAGGATGCAGGTCGCATGCAGTCCATTTGTTTTGTGTTCTGCCCGATTCTTTTCCGCAGAAGCCTAAGACCTTGCGATATTCCGGGGTGTTTTCAAAGAATGATAACGTAAAGAGATCGTTTTCTTCCATAAAGCCATAAGTATAACGCTGCGGGCGAACATAAACGGTTGCAACCGGTTTGTTCCATAAAATTCCCAGGCCTCCCCAGCTGACAGTCATGGGGTTACAGTTTTCGATTGTGCCGCCGGTTAAGAGCGCCCATTCTTTTCCAATCAGTGAAAATGGATTTTGTGTAAGCTCATAAGGTGAGCATTGTGTAAATTCAGACATCATACATTCCTCCGATCTTTCATCTTATCTGTTATGATACACTTGTTTTTTCATTCTGTAAAGAGGGAGAAAGCGGCGTGTTTTCAGAGGATTCGGAGAGCTTTGGCAAGATTTCATGAATCGTTTGAAATGCTGTCGAAAGTCTTTCCATATCACTTTTTGAAAGGACCGAGAGCTTTTCTGCTAAGTTGGCTGTAGCCAATGCAAAAAAGTCACATAACATTTGGTTTGCTTGGGGCGTTAACGTAACAAAAATTTTCCGGCGATCATCCTGTGAAGGAAACCGTGACAGTAAACCGCGGTCAGCAAGCTGATCCACCAGATGTGTCATTTGCTGTTTTGCAATGCCGCATTCCTCTGCCAGTGCGGACATAGAACGGGAAGTGTGCATCAATGAAAGAAGCACATAAAACTGCATGGGAGAAAGCTGAGAACGAATATTATTTTCTGTTGGTTTCAGTAAGTTCTTCTTCAAAAGCGGGAGAGAAGTGATCATTTGATTACAAAGAAAATCGCGTTGATTCATAGAAATTCCTCTTTTTTCTGATTGACAGTACGCGCACAGTGTGGTATACTGTCATGAAAATAGTTCACATATATAAACTATCATGTTTTATTTTCTATTATACAAGTAAAATGCGTATTGTCAACGTAAAAATGAAATCTTGCATTTTAAAATAATACGCAGTACAATAAAAAAGAATGTGAAAAGAAACGATCAATTGGAGGGATATCGTGAGAATCGGATTGGATATTGGCTCCACAACGATTAAATGTGTTGTACTGGATGACCAGAATCATTTCATTTATCAATCATATGAACGCCATTTTTCGCAAATTATCGAGAGCTGCGGTGAATTGCTGGCAAAGATTCGCAGCCGGTTTCCGGATCAACAGGAAGCATATCTTGCAATTTCCGGTTCTGCCGGTATTGGAATTGCTGAGCGAACCGGCATACCGTTTGTACAGGAAGTGTATGCGGCACGTATGTGCGTGAATCGTCTGCTTCCCGGAACGGATGTCGTCATTGAGCTGGGCGGTGAAGATGCGAAAATTCTGTTTTTGACAAACGGCTTAGAGGTCCGTATGAATGGTTCGTGTGCCGGCGGAACCGGTGCATTTATTGATCAGATGGCATCGCTTTTAAACGTCACACCTGAGGAACTGGATACACTTGCCAAGCAGAAGGAAAAGATCTATACGATTGCGTCACGGTGCGGTGTATTTGCAAAAACCGATATTCAGCCGCTTCTCAATCAAGGTGCGCGGAAACCCGATATTGCAGCAAGCATTTATAGTGCGGTTGTCAGCCAGACAATCGCCGGTTTGGCACAAGGTCGGGAAATAAAGGGAAATATTGTATATTTAGGCGGCCCGCTCACGTTTTCTTCTTCATTGCGTGAAAGCTTTGATGAAGCGCTTCATACCAAAGGTGTTTGTCCTGAAAATTCGCTTTACTATGTGGCGATTGGCGCAGCATTCTGCGCAGATCAGCCGATAGATTTGGCCAAAGCTTCCGCAAGTATTGCACATTATCAGGCGAAAGGAAATTTTTCGTACCGTCCGCCCCTGTTTGCAAGTGAGGCAGAGTATCAGGCATTTTTAAAGCGGCACAGTCAGTGTGCGGTTGCTCGAGAGGATCTGGCGTCTTATAACGGAAAAGCGTATGTTGGAATTGATGCGGGTTCTACGACCGTGAAAGCCGTTGTCATGGGAGAAAACGGTGCGCTTTTGCATGAGGTTTATCTTCCGAACAGTGGAAATCCCGTGCCGTTGATTCGTACATTTTTGACGGAATTATATGAAAAGAAACCGGATATTGATATCTGTGCTTCGGCAGTTACAGGCTATGGTGAAGAATTGATCCGCAGTGCGTTTTGTGCGGATTATGGAATTGTCGAAACCGTTGCGCATTTTACGGCGGCAAAATCCTTTTTACCGGATGTTGAGTTTGTCATTGACATCGGCGGTCAGGATATTAAATGCTTTAAAATTCACAATGGCGCGATTGATAATATCTTTTTAAACGAAGCTTGCTCCTCGGGATGCGGTTCGTTTTTGCAGACGTTTGCAAATGCGCTTCACTATTCGCCTGAAGAATTTTCAAAGCTTGGACTCCTTGCGAAAAAGCCTGTGGATCTTGGCTCCCGTTGCACGGTATTTATGAATTCTTCTGTGAAGCAGGCGCAAAAGGACGGTGCGTCGATTGAGGACATTTCCGCCGGATTGTCGCTTGCGGTCGTGAAAAACGCACTGTATAAGGTCATCCGCGCTTCTTCTCCGGGTGAGCTCGGAAAGAAAATTGTGGTGCAGGGCGGTACATTCTTAAACGATGCGGTACTTCGCGCATTCGAGCAGGAAATCGGAACGGAGGTCATTCGTCCGGATATTTCTGGGTTGATGGGCGCATATGGCGCTGCGCTTTATGCGAGACAGAAAGCAGCGCCCGGACAGAAGAGTGCTATTTTGGATGCAAAGGCGCTTGCAGAATTTACCCATGAGATCCGTGTTGTGACTTGCGGCCTGTGCAACAATCATTGCCGTTTGACTGTGAATACATTCCAGGACGGCAGAAAGTTTATCGGCGGAAACCGGTGTGAACGTCCCGTGACAAAAGCGGCTTCTTCCGATGATCGGAATTTATACGCGTATAAGCGGGCAAAGCTCAGTTCTTATAAAGACACGGATGGCAGCCGGGGTGTGATTGGCATTCCGATGGGACTCAATATGTATGAGCTTTTTCCGTTCTGGTATACATTCTTTACAAAGCTTTCGTTTGGCGTACGTCGTTCACCGATCTCGAGCCGTGCGCTTTATGTAAACGGTCAGCAAACGATTCCATCGGATACGGTTTGCTATCCGGCAAAGCTGATGCACGGTCATGTGCAGGCACTTGTGGATGAAGGAATTGATACGATTTTCTATCCTTGTATGTCCTATAATTTCGATGAGCATTTGGGCGATAATCATTATAACTGTCCGGTGGTTGCATATTATCCGGAGGTCATCGGTGCCAATATGGCATCGCTTCAAGGGAAAACACTGATTAAAGATTATGTCGGCATCCATCGGAAAAAGGATTTCCCGATTAAGATGCATGCGATTTTATCCAATTATTTTTCAGGAATTACACTGGACGAAGTACGGAAAGCAGCAGCTTGTGCTTATGCAGAATATGACGCATATCTTGCGGATATCCGTCAAAAAGGCGAAGAGATGATTGCACAGGCACGCAAAGAAAATCGCCAAATCATCGTACTGTCGGGACGGCCGTATCATGTAGATCCGGAGATCAATCACGGAATTGATAAACTGATCACAAGCTTTGGTGCAACCGTTATCTCAGAAGATGTGCTGAGCGCTCATATGAAAAAGACAAAACGGAATGTATTAAATCAATGGACGTATCATGCACGTTTGTATGCGGCAGCAGACTATGTGAGCACACAGCCGGATATGGAGCTTGTGCAGCTTGTTTCATTCGGATGCGGCGTTGATGCAATTACAACGGACGAAGTGCGTGACATTTTGGAGCGAAACGGAAAAATTTATACACAGATTAAAATTGATGAAATTTCAAACCTTGGTGCAGTGACGATCCGGCTGCGCAGTTTGTTTGCGGCAATCGGACGTTAAGGAGGACAGGGTATGGCAAAACTTATCTATGATAAAACGGGGCGGTTATTGTTTACAAAGGAAATGAAGCGGGAATATACATTGCTGTTTCCGATGATGGCACCGATCCATTTTACGATTCTCGGCAATGTATTTCGTCATTTTGGATACCACCCGGAGCTTCTGACAACAACCGGTCCGGAAATTGCACAGACAGGACTTAAGTATGTGCATAATGATACTTGCTATCCGGCGATTCTGGTCATCGGACAGTTGATTCATGCTTTGCAAAGCGGAAAATATGATCTTGACAAAGTGGCGCTGATGATTACGCAGACAGGTGGTGGATGCCGTGCGTCCAATTATATTTACCTGTTGCGTAAGGCATTAAAGAAAGCCGGACTTGAAAAAATTCCGGTGATTTCTGTAAATCTTTCGGGTATGGAGAAAAACCCGGGATTTAAGCTCACACTGCCGATTATCCGGCGTGCAGTAGGAGCGATTGTATACGGTGATGCGTTGATGCTGTTAAAGAATCAGACAAAACCGTATGAGGTAAACGCAGGGCAAACGGATGCACTTGTCGATCACTGGACCGATTATCTTGTGAAAAAGCTGAATAAAGGTGAAGGCTGTTCCAAAAAAGAAATCCGCGAAACACTTAGAAAGATCGTAGCGGATTTTGTAAACGTTCCGGTTTGCCGCACACCGAAAGTAAAAGTCGGCGTAGTGGGTGAAATCTATGTCAAATACGCAAGTCTCGGGAACAACAATTTGGAAGACTTTTTGGCTTCGCAGGACTGCGAGGTAAATCTGCCCGGTATTTTGTCGTTTGCACTGTTTAAGGTGGATAATCGATTGGAAGATATCAAATTGTATGGCGGCAGTAAAATAAAATTTATGGTTGTCAATAAACTGATGCGTTATTGTGAATCTCTTGAGTCTATTTTGATTGAATGCATCAAAGAAGCACCGCAGTTTGTACCGCCGTCTTATTATCAGCATACCAAATCACTCGTGAAAGGCGTGATTGGGTATGGTGATAAGATGGGTGAAGGATGGCTTTTGACTGCGGAAATGCTTGAACTTGTTGAAATGGGATATGAGAATATTGTTTGTACGCAGCCATTTGGTTGTTTGCCAAACCATATCTGCGGCAAAGGAATGATTCGCAAAATTCGTGAGATTGATGACCGTGCCAATATTGTGGCGATCGATTATGACGCAGGCGCTACACGAGTGAATCAGGAGAATCGCATCAAGCTCATGCTTGCAGTCGCGAAAGAAAAGCTTTCGAACAAGGAGGACACATGTGGAGTGTAATTGTCTGTTGGGTATTGTTCTTTTTCTGCTATAGCGTGCTTGGGTGGATGTGTGAAACGGTTTATTGTTCGGTTGGCGCAAAAAAGTTTGTCAATCGGGGATTCTTGAATGGACCGATTTGTCCTGTTTATGGATTTGGTGCATTGCTTGTCATCAGTGTACTGCGGCCGCTTCATGGAAATCCGCTGCTGATCTTTGTAGTTGGCGCTGTTGTCACCAGTGCGCTTGAATATGTGACCGGTTGGCTTTTAGAAACGATTTTCCATATGAAGCTATGGGATTATTCAAAGCGGAAACTCAACTTGCATGGCCGTGTGTGCCTGCGCAACAGCGTGATGTTTGGCCTTTTATGCGTGGTACTTGATTTATGGATTCATCCATTTTTTGCGCGGTACATTGAAGCGCTTCCAACGCTGTGGCTTGGTTTACTGGGTGGATTTTTGTGCGGTGTTTTATTCAGCGATTGTCTTGTAACCGTATATACATTCCTGCGTGTCAACGGACATATTCAGAAAATGCAGGCTGCAGCAGAATCGTTCCATTCTGCAATGAAAACAATGCGGGAAGAGCAGCGTGCACAGGCAGCAACAGCAATTGCGGAGCTGCGTACACAGCTTGAACGGATGCAGACAGATACGCATATTCTTGAACGGCGTGTGCTTCGGGCATTTCCGCAGATGCGGTCGAAGCGTTACCCTGAGGCAATGGAGAAACTAAAAGATGCAGTTCATAGTTATGTGCGCAACAAGAGAAAAAAGTGATAGTTGTTTCGATCCATACTGCATGACAGATAACAAGTAAAAACCGGAACTGCGCAAAAAAGTGCAGTTCCGGTTTTGTATTTTATGTGGTACCATATAAACGATTACAAGATAAAATTTCCTCTGACACAAATGATATTGTATCAGTGGAAATTTTATTATCAGCAGAACGGAGAACCATCTTCCATTAGAAGTGCGTCACGGCAGATGTGCCAGCGCAACGGCAGGCCTTCATTTGTTTGTATAAATGCTTCAAGCAGGAGAGATGGATTTAGATTGCTTTGAATGCCTGCTTGTGTTTTCAGCGTTAATAAAACAACATCTCCAGACACTTCGCAGGATAAAAGCTCACACATTGGACGAATATCAATTTGTTTGGTGATTTTACGGCGACCTTGTTTGGCACGCTTTTCCACGAGAATTTGTGTGCTGCGCATGAACGCACAGAAGCGGTCGCGCAGAACTTCAGCGGACTGTGTGTTGCCAAAGAGCTGAATTGTATAAATTGCGTGTGTGATTGCCTGCGGCTTGTTTTGAATTTTTGCAGTTGTATGGATACGAATATCTGGTGGAAGTGCATCATTTAATCGGGAAGTTACTTCAGAAAGAGGAAAGGCATCATCAATTAAACGAAGATCCATCACTTCGCTTTTGCTTTCATATCCCAGAGAGAGCGGGAGTGCAAACGTCAAATAGATGTGCGGGTTAAACCCTTCTGTATACCATACCGGGAGTTTTGCGCGTACGATCGCACGCTGCATGCAGCGCATCATGTCCAGATGAGAGATGTAACGTGCACGGCCAGTTTTGTGATAAAACACACGAATATCAATCAAAGCATTTCCCTCCCACTAACGTATTGGCACCACAGCCGGCACACTGCATCCGACAGTTTTTCGTTACAGCTGCCTCATGTGCCTTTTTGTTTTCCCGCTGCAAAAAAGCTTCGCTCACACAGTAGTCAAGATGACTCCAAGGAAGAATCTCGTCAAACGAACGGCGGCGGTTTGCGTAAAATGCAGGGTCAAGTCCACATTCTTTGAATGTTTCCATCCAACGGTCATAGTGGAACTGGTCGTCCCAGCTATCGAATGTACATCCTTTTAAGAACGCTTTATAAATGACCTGAGCCAATCGACGATCACCGCGGGCAAACACAGCTTCCAATACAGATGCATCGGAGTGATGGTATTTGAGCGAGATCTTTTTACTGGTAACCGCATCTTTTAATATCCGGTGTTTTTCTTCAATTTGTGCAAAGGTATCCTGTGGCTCATATTGGAATGGGGTAAATGGTTTTGGCACAAATGTAG
Source organism: uncultured Clostridia bacterium (assembly GCA_944386285.1). Lineage (GTDB taxonomy): Bacteria > Bacillota > Clostridia > Oscillospirales > Ruminococcaceae > Paludihabitans. The sequence goes on from CALXAM010000060.1 coordinate 27,196, forward strand.
AGACAGAAACGGTTACATTTACAGATTGTCCTTTTGCACGATTTTCGGTATGATAATAAAGATCAACCACACGCTGTGCAAGTTCAATGATTCCGCGGATATCTTCTTCCGTTTCGGTTGGTAAACCGATCATGAAATAGAGCTTCACTGACGAATACCCGCCTTCAAATGCCAGACGGCAGCTGTGCATGACATCTTCTTCCGAAATATTTTTGTTGATAACGTCTCGCATTCGCTGTGTTCCGGCTTCCGGTGCAAATGTTAATCCGCTTTTACGTACCGCTTTGATTTTTTCGAGCAGCTCTTCAGAGAAATTGTCAATACGCAACGAGGGAAGCGTCATATTGATGTGACGTGTTTGTGTGTAGTCAAACAGTTGCGTCAATAAGGATTCCATATCGGAGTAATCGCTTGTACTCAGTGAAGAAAGAGAAACCTCTTCATATCCGGTCGATTCGCATAAATCACGGCATTCTGCACAGATTGTATCGGGTTTCTTTTCACGCAGCGGCCGATATAGAAAGCCAGCTTGACAAAAACGACAGCCACGGATACAGCCGCGCAGCACTTCAACCACTGCACGGTCATGGACGGTTCCCATAAACGGGACAATGAAGTTTTCGGGGTAGAAGACCTTGTCAAAATCACGAATGATACGTTTTTTTACTGTTTTAGGCGCACCGTCTTTTGGCGTGATTTGTGCAACGGTTCCATCTTCATTGTAAGTGACTTCGTAAAGTGACGGTACATAAATGCCGCCGATTTGTGCCGCTTTTTGTAAAAAAGATGCTTTTGATTCGTTTGCTGCTTTGCAGTCACGATACAAGTCCATCAATTCGTTCATCGATTCCTCGCCTTCGCCAAGCATGAACAAATCGATAAAATCGACCAGCGGCTCCGGATTACAGGCACACGGACCTCCGGCAATGACGAGATTTTTAAGATCATGGCGTTCGCTTGCTAATACAGGTACACCGCCGAGCTTGAGCATATTCAAAATATTGGTGTAGGAGAGTTCATATTGAAGCGTGAATCCAATGATATCGAACTCGTACAGTGGATCAAAGCTTTCAAGTCCATAGAGTGGAATATTTTCCTTTTTCATTTCTTCTTCGAAGTCCACCCATGGTGCAAAAACACGCTCACACCAAGTATCTTCACGATAGTTGAGTAAAGAGTAGAGAATTTTCATTCCAAGATGAGACATACCAATTTCGTATGTATCAGGAAAGCAAAATGCAAAGCGCATGAAAACGCTGTTTTTGTCTTTGGTGACACTGTTTAATTCGCCGCCGGTATAACGTGCTGGCTTTTGTACACGCATTAAAATAGGATCAAGCTGTTGTAATTGCATAATTCCTCCAAAGAAATGGATTTTCAATGATTTTATTTTTTATTATACCATAGTTACATGCAAAAAGAAAGGGAACACCCGAGCGGGTACAGCATGAAAAAACGCCTCTTTCAAAAATACGCATTGCGTCAGTGCATGGCGTTCTTTTTGAAAGGGGCGTTGATCTTTTTTATAGGATTCATCGTGCGACAGGATGCATCCGTTTGAGTTTTAAGCGGAGTTTATCCGCGATCATTGCAATAAATTCAGAGTTGGTAGGTTTGCCGCGGCCGGTGTTGATGGTATAACCGAAATAATCATTGAGTGTATCTACGTCACCACGATCCCATGCGATTTCAATTGCATGACGAATTGCACGTTCTACACGTGATGAGGTTGTCTGGAATGTTTTTGCAATCGTTGGATATAAAAGCTTTGTCACGGAATTGATCATATCCTGATTATTGACACTCAAAATGATTGCTTCACGGATATAGTGATATCCTTTGATGTGTGCCGGGATTCCAATGTGAAGAATCAAGTCGGTAACAATGGATTCGAGATCGTCTGTTGCAGTACCCGGATGGTTAATATCCAGCGGTTTTCCGCTTTGAAGTCCGCCTAATGAAAGTACGCGGTCGCAAAGTGCCTGATTGTCAAATGGGCGGAGCATGTAATAACTTGCACCGTTTTGCATGACTTCATTTTCTACATACTGATTATCATAGCCGCTGACGACAATTACTTTCGGCGGATTGGGATGCTTGTCCAATGCGCGCAGGACGTCGATCGCATCCTTTTGCGACATAAATGATTCCATGACAACGACATCTGGTTTCCAGTCAAAAATCGTTTGCAGTACACGGCTTCCGTCTTTTGCAACCAACGAAACATCTGCACCGCATTGTGTTAACAGATCGCTGCAAGCCATGCCGAAATGAATGGAATTATCACCAATTAAAACTTTTAAATGCTTTTGCATAAAGGGTACCTCCACTAAGTTGATGTCTATAGAATACCATATATTACCAAACAATGCAACAGCAAAATCAAAAAAATTACTAACAAATGGAAATTTCTTTTAAAAACAGTGCTCTCATAGTTTGTTCTATGCTGTTAAGCCGTTTCTCGGCAAAAAACCAAAGTCCTCGCGCTGAGCTGTTGACAAAGCCTGCGGCGAAGCACCTACAAGTTCATGAAAAATGGTCTGCAATCGGTTTGGATTCAGACATGGTCGATTTAAAGAAGCGGCCTATGTAAACATAGAAGAGCGCTCGGGAAAGTGTGTTTCTTGTTTGATTATTTGGTTTTCTCATGCTTGTTTTATGCTGAGTGACATTCGCTTCCATCGCCAAATACGCGCAGAAAGTTTCCTTTTGCTGTAAGGAATTATTTTTTATTATATCACATAAAACCGCATCCTGTCATTAGTACGCTGTAAAAAAGCGGGCAGCTTAAAAGGCTGCCCGCTTTTTATGCGGCATTCTCATCCATAACAGACAACATGTTCTCTGCAAAGATGCCGTATCCCTTTGCCGGATTATTGACAAACACATGCGTTACGGCACCGACAAGTTTTCCGTTTTGAAGAATAGGCGAACCGCTCATACCTTGAACAATTCCGCCTGTACGTCTTAGCAATGCTTCATCGGTGACTGTGATGATCAGATTTTTAGTCAACGCTTTTTCGTTCATGTTAATCTCGTCAATTCGAATATGATATTCTTGAATGCCGTCGTCACCGAGTGTACATCGGATCACAGCATCGCCCGGTTTTACTTCTTGCTTATGAAGCACTTCCACTTCATCTGCCTGCGCAAGAGTATCATCGGTAAGCGTGCCGAATACACCTGCTTGTGTATTTTGATTTAACGTGCCGCATGGTTCATTGGATGAAAAACTGCCTTTGAGTTCGCCGGGTGTACCGGATACGCCTTTTTGCACACCGGACAGATGAACCGGACAGATTTGACCTGCAGAAAGCGGCATCAAAAGACCGGTATCGCTATCATTGATCCCATGGCCGAGTCCGCCGAAAGCACCGGTGTCATTGTCATAATAGGAGACAGTTCCGATTCCGGCAGTGGAATCACGCACCCATAAACCGCCTTTATACATGCCATCCATACCTTTCGCGGTGTTTAGTGTGGTTTCATATACAACATCGTCACGTGTATAGGTGATTGTATACGGCCCCGGACCGTCGCAAAACAAATCAGCCACTTCCTCATTGGTAAAGACGTCTGTCCCATCAATTGTCAAAATGGTATCGCCCTTTTGAATTCCAGCCTCCGCTGCCGGATAAACGGTACCGTCCGGTGTTTCCACCGCAGCGATATCAATAACCAATACGCCTTTTGTAAATAATTTAATGCCGAATAATGTTCCACCGGGAGTTACTGTTTCACGCTCTTTGACACTGACACGAGTTTGTGTGACCGGAAAAAGTCCAAAGAGACGAACGGTGACCTGTTCGGAGGTGCCGAGAGATTTTCCTGCAAGACTTGTTTGATCGTAAGAAAGCGGTGTACCGCTTTTTAAATAGGCGAGAGAGGAAAACGTTAATTCCTCACCAGGAGAAACATAAAAATTTGATGGAATTTGCTGTTCTAACAAAAAGACTGTACCAAAAAAGAAAGCAGAAAGTGCAGCAATCATTGCTGTTGATTTTCGAATTGCTTTATAAAGAATTTGATTTCGCTTCATAAAATTCCTCCAACATTCACGATGCTATCCAGTAGTGTGCGCAGGATTGTACGATTTATTGAAGGAAAATTCATATAAAAAAAGACGGTTTTTTAAAAAACCGTCTTTTTTTAAACATTAAAAATTAGTCGCTTACATACGGCAGCAGAGCAGCCTGTCTTGCACGTTTGATTGCAACAGTCAGCTCACGCTGATGACGTGCACAGGTACCGGTTACACGGCGCGGAACAATTTTCGCACGCTCAGAGAGATAACGGCGCAGTTTTGCAACGTCTTTGTAATCGATGTGTTCTGCTTTATCAACACAGAATGCGCAAACTTTTTTGCGAGATCTTCTGCCAGCCGGACGATTCGGACGCTCCGGTCTTTCACTATGGTTTCTTTCCATTGAACGTTTACCTCCTTATAAATTTTAAAACGGAAGATCACTGTCGTCGTCTTCGATCGCTTCAAAATCACCAATGCTGAAGCCTGTTCCTTTTGAAGGCTCCGAAAAGCTTTCAGGCTGCGGAACAGGGAATGAAGCGGATGCCTGTGAACGCGGTGCGGAATCAGATTTGCTGTCTGCAAAATAGACCTGATCAGCAACCACTTCAAAAGCAGTGCGTTTATTTCCGTTTTTGTCTTCGTAGTTTCTCGTTTGAATCGAGCCTTCAAGTGCAATCATGCGGCCTTTTTGGAAATACCGACAAATAAAATCAGCGGTTTGTCTCCATGCCACAATATTGATGAAGTCTGTTTGACGCGTGCCGCTGTCTCTCGATGCATAGTTTCTGTCAACTGCAATCGAAAATGACGTAACGGATGTGCCGTTTGGCGTTTGCTTATGCTCCGGATCAGCTGTAAGCCGTCCCATTAAAATTACGCGATTCAGCATAACCAAAGCACCTCCAATTATTCGCCGATGCGAAGTGTCACGACGGAACGCATAACACCATCAGTGATGTTTAATACGCGCTCGAGCTCTGCCGGGAACGACGGAGAAGAAGTAAAGTTGAACAGAACGTAGTAGCCTTCGGTCTCATAGTTGATCGGATAAGCCAGTCTGCGTTTGCCCCACTCATCGACAGAATCAAGAGTTGCGTTTGTGGAAATCAAAGTATTGATTTTCTCAACCAGAGCTTTGATGCCATCCTCGCCAACCTTGGTGCTAAGAACGATGAGTGCTTCGTATTTTTCTGTAAGTTTTGCCATGTTGGTGCACCTCCTTTTGGACATATGCCCCTCTGCTCTTACAAAGGGGAAGGAGTTTATCCGAGTTTGGATAAACAAAATGCGAACAAAAGCCGCATACATCTGGAATTTTATCAGATCATGCGGCTTTTGTCAAGGACTTTATTTGTAAACTTCAATTCGTAAAATGAAATAAGGAGGTGATGCTTAATGAGGGTAAAATAAAAAGAGACTATTTTATCAATAGTCTCTAGTAAAATAAAAAAATAGTTATTAAAGAAGGTCGATTAAATTATGGAAAATAAAATTATATGCAATATAACAAATTTTGATGAACTCAAAGAGTATACTAAAAAAGAAAACTTGTATAATAAAAAACTTGAAGAATTAATATCTCCGATTTTTAATTCAAATTAAAGACTCAGTTTTCCTAAAACCATTGATATTACAAGGCATTTCGCCTGCTCAATGCTCGGATTTCATGTATTTTCCCTTGTTTTTGCCCTTACGAGCCGAAACAAGGGAAAGTTTTTTTATGCCCCGCCGACCACCTTGTCCAGCAGCCTTGCGGAAGTACGCTTCGCTTCCCTTGTAGCGTGAGCGTAGATAGACATCGTGGTATTGACATCGGAGTGCCCTAACAGCTCCTGCACATCGGTGGGCTTTGCTCCGCCCG
>CALXAM010000061.1 GCA_944386285.1 uncultured Clostridia bacterium
ATAACGAAGTCCGTATTGGGACGCTGTAGGTTGATACCACGGGTGTAGCCATTGAAGGTACAGCCGTCAACCGTTACCGTACCGTTAATGCCTGTTGTTGACTGGAGCATAAGTGCGTACTGGGTATTCTCATTCTCAGGGGCATTGAATGTGCAATCCTTAATAGTCAGGTTGATATTGTAATCGTGATACCCATACACCTTGCCATTGAAAGTACAATTCTCAAAAGTATACGGAGTTTCCTGTTCAGGCGTTGCCCAAGTACCCGGAATAGACTCAATGCCCTTAAAGGTGATCCCCTTAAATGTGATCTTGATGTTGTCTACCGTGTCGCCCCACCAGTTGTACGGCAATGCGAAAGTTCCGTTCGTTCCGGTCAGATCCAGAGTTGCTTGGCTGTTGCCGCCAACAACCTCGATCTCCTTGAGCGTCCTAGCACCGAAATAGGAGGCCTTTCTGCCAAAGGACAGCATATATGCATCCGTCAGCTTTTGCTCACCGTAAATCGTCCAAGTGATTTTCCCATCCGGGAACAGCTCATCAAACTTTTCACACTTGTCTGTGTCAGAAGCCGAAAATGCCTCTTGCCCTAAACCAAACACCGAGCTAACTATCGGCTGTACAGCCTTATAAGCCTCCTGCAAGGAAGCATATGCCTGCCCGTTGATAGTTGCAGAAGTAGCCAACTCTACATCAGCGCCTGCATCATACTGATCGTCGCCGAAACCGTCTTCTTCAGCAGTCGCCTGTGTGGCAACAACCGTCACGTCAATGGTGATGTCTTTGCCTTGATACTCGTTGCCAGCGTCTTCCTTCATATGTACCGCCAGCGCAAAGTAATCGGTCTCGTCTTTAGTGCCGTTTGCGATTTCATCCAGACAGCCATTGGGCGCAGCGGTGGTTCTGCCGGCCTTAATGTCTCCGGTCTGTGCGCCTTTCATAGCTTTTAAATCTTCCCAGTCCGTCACACCGGCGAGGTCATCCGCCTGCGCGCCGTCCAGCACCGCATATTCCAGCGCACCTGCCAGCCCGTTGTCGGTAACATCCAGAAGAATGTTGTACTTGAGCGCAAGGCTGCCCTTGTTCTGCACGCCAAGGTAAACGATCTGGGTCTTGCCCGGCTCCCACAGGGTCTTGTTGCTGTTCTGGGCAATTTGGGCTTCGTTGAAGATGTCACCCTCGCCACCCGCAATGCTGGTATAGGTGCCGTCTTCTTTCTTGTCCATCAACAGGTCAATCTCCAGGTTGCCTGCCTGAATCCGGTTGCCCGTATTCGTCACACTGTCCGTAAACCACGCAAAGGTGGTGCCGATGAGCATCGCACAGCACAGCGCTACGGACAGAACGCTGACGAGCAATGCTCTCTTGGTGTTTTTGCTGCTTGTCATTGTTGTTCGTCCTCCTTTTCAAATTTTTTGCAATGACAATATGTACTCATGCTTCCGCGTGCTTACACCGCAGGTGTGTCCGGCGGATCGCCGCCACTTTGCTTTTCATCAAGCTGCTTTTTGAGCTTTTGCAGTTCTGCCATAAGCTGCTGAGACTGCAATCGGTCGGCTTCCAGCCGCTCGCGCTCCGCCGCCAGCTCTGCCTTCTCCTGCTCCCGCTGGGCTTCCAGCTCGGCAAGCTGCTCCTGCTTGTAACGCCGGAACAACCGGATGCTGTTGAATCCCTGCACCAGAATCAGCAGCAGGAAGGGCAGGAAGATGCAGACGATATACCCCGGCGTGGTTTTGAGAAACTGAAAGAATTTTCCCACGCCCGGCAGTTTGGTCTGGTATTTTCCCAGCACAAAGTCGTAGGTCACGATGGTTTCGTCGTTTTCCCCCGTCGTCGTGCCGTAGGTGATGAAGCCGGGGTTGCCGTTTTCATCGGTTGTCCGCTCCCGGATTTTGTGGGTCACCACCTCGCCGTAATTATCCGGGTCGGTGGACTGGAAAGAGATGATGTCCCCGGCCTGCAAAGTGGACGGATCGACCTCCTTGGACAGCACTAGATCGCCCGCTGAAAAATCGGTCGCGCTCATGGAATCGGACAGCACAATGAAGGCTTTGTACCCGAACAGGCTCCGGTCGGCGCGGTCAAAGGTGTTGACCGAAACTATGGTGAAAATCATCATGCAGACAGCCAGCGCCACCACCAGCCAGACAAATATGGTTTTTATAATATGTAAGACTTTTTTCATAGCCCCTCCTTAATCGAACAGCCGGTTGGGATTGTTTTTCGCCTGCACCGCGTCGGCTTTCAAATCAAAGGAGAGATACAGGGCTTGTCCGCCGTTCCCGGCTTCCTCCGGGTAGTGGAAGGAGATCGTCAGCTCCCGCCGCTCGTTCAGTTTGAGAATATCGTCCGCCGCGCCCACCTGTTCCTTTGTCAAACCGGCGATTTTGCCGTCAAAGAGAACCGTAGCGCCGTCCCGGATTTCCACCTCCAGCACGTCGGCCAGCCCGCCCTCGATGTTGTCAAAGTACAGCTTGTAATACACGTCCCAGGTGCCCTGATTCTCGATGTAGAAGGGCTTTTCCACCGTCACGCCCGGCTCAAAGAGGTACTCGCCCCCGGTAATCACCGGCTTGCCGCCGTTGAGGTCGATTTCTATTGTCCCGGTCTGAAACAGATTGTTGTCTACCGCCACGGTGGAATACACCAGCGCGAAGGTGGTGATGCACAGGCAGACGGCTAACAAGATGATGGTTATCACGCTGCCGGTCAGCTTCTTTGCCGTTTTGTTCTGCTCACGCATGCCGCCCTTCCTCCTTTCTGCGTTTCCAGAGGAATATCAACAGCAGCAGGGACGAGGCCGCCAGCACCGCCCACAAGACAAGATTCGTGGTGTCGCCGGTCTGCGGCGGCGGGGTCAGCTCACCCTCGTCTTTGACGTACCAGCTAAAATCCGCCAGCAGCTTTGCAGCCTGGTATTCGTTATCCACCGAGGTATCGAGAGATACGTCGATTTGATAATAGGCCACCGTTTCTTTCTGCGCATTAGCCGTCAGCAGCTCGGAAAATTCTTTCCCTTCAATCTCGGCAAACGGCGCGTCGCACAGCACCTTGCCGCTGTCCAGGTGGGTGACCCGGATATGCAGCACATCGCCGAGATTTTTGGTCTGCCCGGTCACGTCCGCACGGAAAAACAGGGTGATGTTCGCGTCGTGATACGCCCTGACGCAGAAATATTGGGTCTCCACGTCGCCGGGGAGCATATTGCTCACTTCAAATTTCCGGTTAGCGTCCGGCCTGCCTGCATACAGCTCCAGCACCGGGGCAGAGGGCTTGTCCGCTGCGGGAGACGTGTCTCCGCTGTCGGCCGTGCTGCTATCCGCAGGAGAGGAATTTTCAGGGGCATCTGTTTGCCCCTCACTCGTATCTTCCATGTCCGGCCCGCTTTCAGCAGGCAACGTATTTTCTGTTGACGTACTGTCTGCGTCCGTCCGGTTGCTGTCGCCGATCAGATTGTCCGGCACGGTTGCCGTGATCTGTGCCGGGGCGAAATACTCTAAATAGATATACCGCGCCGCAAGGCCGCCACCGCTGAGTATCAGCAGGACAGCCAGAATGATGATCGCGATTTTCAGCCGCTTGGCCTTCGACGGTTGTTCCTGCTGTTCCATAGCGCAGACACAACCTCCTTTCGGCTGCATTTTTAACGTCCTCTGGCGACATAAGGTTGATTATGTCGTCAGCGAACATAATGATAACAATTTATCTATGCTTTATTTTACCATCTCCGTTCCCGGTTTACAATACATATCGTTAAAAAGTTTGAAAAGTGCGTGAAAAATTAAGCCGGGGCTATCCAGATGATTTCTCCGGCTGTATTTTTGTGTCTGTTGAGGACTGCGGCGAAGAAAAGCCGGAGCGGTTGGCGAAGATTACTGTTCCATTCCTAGAGATACAGCGACATAATCAACCTTATGTCGTCAGCAGCTTTTTTTCTACCCGTTCCAGGCAAAGCCTGTGCTTGTCCCCCGTTTCCAGAGTATAAATCCGGGTGGTGTTGATGCTGCTGTGCCCCAGCAGGTCGGCCAGCCGCACGATGTCCTTTTCCACACTGTAAAACGTCCGGGCGAACAGGTGCCGCAGGTTGTGCGGAAACACTTTGTTTGACGCTACCCCCGCCCGCCTGCACAGCGCCTTCATGTCCCGCCAGATGTTCCGGCGGTTCAGCGGCTTGCCGTTCCGTGTCACAAAAACGGCCCCGGCTGTGATGTCGGTTTTTTTCAATTGTCGCCGCGCTTTTTTCTTCTGCAATCAGATGATTCTCAAATCGTTGTATTGCCATTGTATCGTTCATACCCGTAACCTCCACATAATGTATAGTCGTATGGCTTCCGCATTTCATTGTACTATAACCCCTTGAGGGTCAAGAAATGCGGAGAGGGGCGCTGCGGGTAAAGATAAAAAAGAATCAATTTTTCACCTTTCAGTCTTGCTTTTCCACCCGCGGTGTGTAAGCTGTGACACACAAGGCACGAGCCCAAGCACAGAAATGAAAGGTGGAAGCAAAATGAAAACAGGAAAAATCACAGCGAAGCTCCGGGACGCGGTTCCGGTCTGTCTCATGGTAAACGGCGAGGAGGTCATGCGGTATAAGAACATTGAGCTGCCGGACGAAATCAAGAATGTGGAAATGCTCGACTTCCAATTCAACAGGCACATGGATGGTAAAATCACCTTTGAAATCCAGTATGAGGAATCCGTACTGCCGGAAACCTTCCCGGAGGCCCGCACCAGAGTGAGCCGGGCAGCAAAGCCCGCCGCCCCGACCCCGCAGAGCAACGAACCGGCGGAAATGGGCAAGGCCGAAGCCTTCACGGAGAAACCAGCCGAGGCCCCGGAGGAGGGGCCGGAAACCCCCGCTACCATGACGCTGGCCTTCGGCGTGACGGGAATCCCCCGCAAGGAGCTGGTGATAGCGGTCAGCGAATACACCGGCGCAGAGCCGCAGTACAAAGCCGCCCCCAGCTTTTCCTATGAAATCGGCGCGTACACGGTAGACAGGGACGGCACCCTGACCGGCCCGAACAATCTGGCGCTGGCCGAAGCCCTGCAAAGGCAGGGCTTCACCGCCGCCGAATAATCCACGCGATACGGCCTCCGCTTCAGCGGGGGCTATTTTTTTACAAAAAGGCTTGCTTTTCACAACGGCTCGGCTAATCTGACATCATCCGGGGAAACCGGTACAATATTAACGGCCACAGGCCGGGAAAGAAGGTATACTCATGCACATGGAAAATTTGCTCTCGATCTTGGAAAAGGCCCTTTAGAAGAAGGTGTCAGCGCAGAGATCATCGCTGCCAATCTTTACAAACTGATTGAGCCGACCTTGAAGAAAGGAATTACAACGGAGCAAGAAGAATTGGATTTCTGCAATATGGTGGATGTTGCTCTGGACGAGAATGGACTAACCAACGACGCGGCCCGCATCGAGGCTCTCAATCACATTTACAAAGCGACTGGCTTTCCATATTTTTTTAAAGGATAAGGCCAGCCCAAAAGCCCCGCTTCGGCGGAGCTTTTGCTGTCTTCGAGCAAAGAAAAAAGATATGTTTTCCAGCATTTTGAGCTTGCTTTTCCACCCGTGTTGTGTAAGCTGTGACTCACATCAAACATATCTTTAAGGGGGCCGCTGCTATGGCGAATTATCAGATTGAGATAGAGAGAAACGGCGTAACGCCCGCGCAATTCCTCCGGTATATCCGGCAGCAGTGCGAGAAAAAAGGACTCGACTTCGGCATTGACCGAGAAACCTTTGAGAAGCCTTTATCTGAGGGAAGTTACAGCTATACCGTAATCAACGGGGAAAAGCAATGCCATTCTGAGGAATACAGAACGGTCACGCATACGCGCCGCAAGGTGGCAAGCTATCAAATCCAAGGGGGCTTCACCCGCCACTACTATACCGACGAGCTGGAAGAATATCAGGAAACAGAGCTATACCATAATGACTGGACAACCGACGGAGCCGACGCTCCTTGCAAGGCGGAAATCTGCAAGACCTTCGCCTACAACTGCCAGACCTATATTCTCAATTTTGACGGCTCCATGTATAACGAGATTTGCGGATTTACCTTTGACGACGAAAAAATCGGCCACGGCTATTATTACCAAGCAAACCGCGATGCGCAATAATGATTCGCCCCGCTTCGGCGGGGGCCTTTTCCGTCCTCCGAGAGAAATAAAAGATATGTTTGGACGCTTTGCCAGCTTGCTTTTTTGCCGGTGGTGCGTAAGCTGTGACTCACAGAAAGCAAAACATAATCTTTAAGGAGGACGCCATCATGCTGCAAATCTCTGAAATCGTAAGAAAAGCCGAGGAAATGTTCGACCTGTTCAACCGACATTTTTACGGCGGGGAGCTTACCCGCCCGGCCATCACCGTATCGCCCGACGGCGGGCGCGGCGCTTATGGCTGGTGCAGCGTGTATGAAATCTGGAAGGATCGGGACGAGGCTTTCCGGGAAATCAACATCTGCGCCGAGTACATCGACCGGCCCATCGCGGAGGTGGCGGCAACCATGCTTCACGAAATGGCGCATCTCTATAATCTCACCCATGATATTCAGGACGTGAGCAACAACGGGTATTACCACAACACCAAATTCAAGGCCACTGCCGAAGCCCACGGGCTTCATATAGAAAAGGACAAACGCTATGGCTGGACGGTAACGACCCTGACCGACGATACCGCCGCATGGCTGGCCGAACAGCCCGGAATGGAGGACATCACCGCCAGCCGCCAGACCCTGCTGGAAGTCACGACGACCTCCGACGACGGCAGCGAGGAAACCACAACCGTAAAGGGAGGCCGCCAGACCAGCAAGAACCGCAGTATCAAATATGTCTGCCCGGAGTGCGGCACTATTATCCGCGCCACGCGGGAGGTCAACGTAGTATGTGGAGACTGTGGGGCGCCTTTCGAGCAGGCATAAAATACTCGTTAAAAAGTATACAGGCCGGGGACAGTTTTTAACGATGCCCCGGCCTGTATACGAATCGTTTTAAAGGTTGTGCAGAGACGGATACTTTTGAAGATTTCCAGAGGTCGGCCATGCAACGGGCGGGATTTTAAGGCCGCCGCGCCGACCGTACCCAAAACAGAAAAAGCCCGGAACCCGCATGAATACAGGGGTTCCGGGCATAGACGCAAAAACAGCCCTCCAAGATGGAAGGCTGTTTTTGTATCAAAGTTTGTGCTTTGATTTGGTTGCGGGGACAGGACTTGAACCTGCGACCTCCGGGTTATGAGCCCGACGAGCTACCAACTGCTCTACCCCGCGATATTCTTGACTGCCTAATTATAATATCATACTCTTTAACCGTTGTCAACTATTTTTTTGTTTTTTTAAAAGAGAATAAGCAATATGATTGCGGACATACTTGTTTGTAAAAGGAGGCGTTTAATATGAAAGCAAAAAAAATCCTGACTGCCTTATGTCTTTTTTTAAGTGCTTCGCTTTTATTCGGCGGATGCAGCAAAGAAAAACAAAAAGAAACGGCTTCCGATGCAGAGTCTGAACTTTCTTCCTTTATCTCAAAAGAAGAATCGATGGTTTCGGAATTTACATCTGATCTAAATTCCAATCTGACACCGGAATCCTCTGTTTCCTCAGAAGAAATGCCTGCTAACGCCGGGCTAAATACAGAACAATTTGATTTTTCTTCGATCGCTTCGCTTGACAATACACTGCACGGCTGGGGACAAGGTAAAGATGTCGACGAAAATAATCGTCCGATTTCCTGCGATCAGTACGAGGAAAAGTACAGAAAGTATGATGCGTCTTTTATTATGCCTGAAACAGAGCAGGCTGTATATCTGACTTTCGATCAAGGATATGAAAATGGCTATACTTCTAAAATTCTCGACACATTAAAGGAAAAACAATGTACAGCTGTTTTTTTCGTGACCATGCACTATGCGACATCAAATCCAGAGTTAATCAAACGTATGATTGATGAAGGTCACGTCATCGGAAATCATACCGCCAGCCACAAATCGATGCCGACGATTTCTATGGAAGATGCCGCAGATGACATCATTTCTTTGCACAATTATATGCTCGAAACTTATGGATATGAAATGACACTGTTCCGTCCCCCGAAAGGCGAATGGTCTGAACGTACTCTTGCACTCACACAAATGCTTGGATACCGTACAGTATTCTGGAGCTTTGCCTATGCAGATTACGATGTAAATAATCAGATGGGTATAGAGAAAGCATTCCCGAAAGTGACCGAAGCCGCACACAACGGTGCGATTTACCTGCTGCACAGTGTGTCAAAAGACAATGCCGAAATGCTTGGCGATGTCATTGACACATTACGGGAAAAGAATTACGTGATCGCCACGCTTTAAAGAAGAGCCGCAGCTGTAATGAGCAGCTACGGCTTTTTCTTCGCATTTTTGCACCGTGTTTTGTAGATTCCTACAATTACAGAATTTTTCCTTTCTGAAAAGTAGTCGCTTTTTTCAAAAATTTGGACAAAACCGATTGCAAAAGCGGTCTGTTTCGTTTATAATGAAATTAACATGTACGGAACCGGTATGATCATGCATACCCCGACACTGTATGACCGGATACCTGCCGGCGGAAAAGGTATCGCGCGTCTTTTATCATTTTATTAAAACCGCCGGAGAACGAGGTGCAATATGGCAAAAATTATTGGTAGTGCTCTGCCGAACATTCCGTGGCAGGACAAACCGGAAAATTGCAGAGACATCGTCTGGCGTTTTGACCAGAACCCGATTATCAACAGAGATGAGCAGAAAGATTCGAACTCCATCTTCAACAGTGCAGTTGTGCCGTGGGGCGACGGCTTCATCGGCGTATTCCGCTGTGACAACCGTTCCCGTTCGATGGACATCTTCGTTGGCCGCTCGAAAGACGGTTTAAAATGGGAATTCGAAGATGAGCCGATCAAATTCGAAGGTGACGATCCGGAAATCTTAAAACGCGAATATCGTTATGATCCGCGTGTTGTCAAAATCGAAGACAAATATTATGTAACCTGGTGCAACGGCTATCATGGCCCGACCATCGGCATCGCATATACATACGATTTTGAGAAATTCGTACAGTGCGAAAACGCATTCCTGCCGTATAACCGCAACGGCGTATTGTTCCCGCGCAAAATCAACGGCAAATATGCAATGGTTTCCCGTCCGTCCGATACCGGCCACACTCCGTTCGGCGATATCTTCTATTCAGAGAGCCCGGATATGGTCTACTGGGGCAAACACCGCTATGTAATGGGCATCATCAACGATGACCGTTCCGCTTGGCAGTCGAAAAAAATCGGCCCGGGTCCTGTTCCGATCGAGACAGACGAAGGCTGGCTCTTATTCTACCATGGCGTATTAAACAGCTGCAATGGCTTTGTATATTCGTTCGGCGCAGTTCTTTTGGACATTGACGAGCCGTGGAAAGTAAAATACCGCACCCGTCCATACCTGCTGTCTCCGCAGAAAATGTATGAGTGTGTCGGCGACGTTCCGAACGTTGTCTTCCCGTGTGCAACACTGACCGACGCAGAAACCGGCAGAATTGCAATCTACTACGGCTGTGCAGACACTGTAACTGGTCTTGCATTCACCACAGTGGATGATGTTCTCAATTACATGAAAGAGAACTCGTTATAAGATTTCATGCAGACGGACAGCCAATAAAAGCATCGGCTTTTATTGGCTGTTGCTGTGTAACGAAAGGAGTAGATCCCCCCAATGGAAAATTACAGATTTGAGCGTGTCAACAAAATCTGCGAGGATCTTGGTGCGCTGACTGTTGTGCAGAGTGTTTCCATTCCGGAATTTCAGATGAAACCGGGCTTTTTCTTGACCCCTGCACAGGCAGACGCAGACAGCACCCCGTGGCAGAAATTTAACGCCGCATCCGATATCTGGCCGGGACCGGATGCACATTATTGGTTCCGTGCAGAAGTGGTCGTGCCGGAGAGCTTTGACAAGAAACCGCTGTGGTTTAACTTTGTCACACAGGTGACCTTCTGGGATGCAGTCAACCCGCAGTTCTTGCTGTTTGTAAACGGTGAGATCACCCAGGGCCTTGACACCAACCATCAGGAAGTCAAAATCACCGACTGTGCAAAAGCCGGCGACCGCTATGTCATCGATTTGCAGGCATACACCGGCCGCGACAACGACCACAACAAGGGTTCGACTACAAATTTGCGTCTGTCAGGCTGCATGATGGAAGTCGACGCCGCTGTGCAGGCTTGCTACTATAACCTGAATGTTCCGAACCGCATCGTGAGCCGTCTGGATAAAAACAACCAGAGCCGCATCAAATTGCAATTAGCGCTCGAAAAAGCGATCAACCTGCTCGACCTGCGCGTTCCGTACTCGAAAGAGTTCTACGATTCGATTGATGCATGCAACACATTCTTAAAAGAAGAGATTTACACAAACCTTGCCGGCAGCGACGAAGTCATCGCAACCTGTATCGGTCACACCCACATCGACGTCGCATGGTGGTGGACCGTTTCGCAGTCGCGTGAAAAAGTTGTCCGTTCGTTCTCGACCGTGTTAAAACTGATGGAAGAATATCCGGACTACAAATTCATGTCGAGCCAGCCGCAGCTTTACCAGTTCGTCAAAGAGCGTTATCCGGAGCTGTTTGAGAAAATCAAAGCCCGTGTTGCAGAAGGACGCTGGGAGCCGGAAGGCGGCATGTGGGTCGAGGCAGACTGTAACGTGACCTCGGGCGAGAGCCTTGTCCGTCAGTTCCTGCACGGCAAACAGTTCTTCCGCAATGAGTTCGGCAAAGAAAATAAGATTTTGTGGCTGCCGGACGTATTTGGCTATTCGGCTGCACTGCCACAGATCATGAAAAAATCGGGCATTGAATATTTCATGACGACCAAAATCGCATGGAACCAGTTCAACAAACTGCCGGTAGACACCTTCTGGTGGAAGGGCATCGACGGCAGCGAAATCTTCACCCACTTGATCACCACACAGGACGAGCACCAGCCGGAGGACAGCTTCTACACCACCTATAACGGTCAGCTTGATCCGGTCTGCCTGATGCGCGGCTGGGAGCGTTATCAGCACAAAGACTTAAATAACGACATCCTCGTCTGCTATGGCTTTGGTGACGGCGGCGGCGGCCCGACCAGAAAAATGGTTGAAACAGGTGTGCGCATGGAAGCAGGCATCACTGGTTCGCCGAAAGTCCGGATGGAAAAATCGGAAACATATTTTAAAGAGCTCTATGCGCGCGTTGCAAACAACAAAGACCTGCCGAAATGGGTTGGCGAGCTGTACCTCGAGTATCATCGCGGCACGTACACCTCCATGGCAAGAAACAAACGCAGCAACCGCAAATGCGAGCTGCTGTGGCAGGACGTCGAGTTCTTCAGCATCTTAGCTTCCATCCTCGGTGTGCCGTATGATGCAAAAGAGATTCACGACAGCTGGGAAACCATCCTCTTGAATCAGTTCCACGATATTCTGCCGGGTTCTTCGATCAAAGAAGTATACGAAGTGACCAAAGTGGAATACGAAGCGCTTGAAAAACGCGGCCATGAGCTGATCGAGGAAAAACTCGCAGCAATCGCAGGCGCAATCAACGCAAAGAAAGACGACCTCGTCGTATTCAACACCCTGTCGTTCGATCGTTCGGATGATATCACCGTTTCGGCTGAAGGCTATGAGAACGTCACCTCGTTTAAACTGCCATGCGGCTGCACCGTACCGGTACAGCGTACCACAGACGGTAAATTGGTATTCTCGAACGTGACGATTCCGGCAAAAGGATATAAAGTGCTCACACCGTGCACTGATCCGATCAAACCAGAAGCGAAAACAGTCATTCATACACTCAATGACATCGAAACGCCGTACTACCGCATTCAGCTCAATAACGCACGTCAGTTTGTCAGCATCTTTGATAAAGAGGCAAACCGTGAAGTTCTGCGCAAAGGCGGACTCGGCAACGTGCTGCGTGTGTACGAGGATAAACCGATCTATTACGATAACTGGGATATCGAGATCTACTACACCCAGAAGAGCTGGGTTGTAGACGATCTTCTCTCCTCTGAGTGGATCAAAAACGGTCCGGTTCGTCTGGTACTGCGCAACAAATATAAATTCTGCGATTCGATCATCGATCAGGATATCATCTTCTATACCAACAGCCGCCGCATCGACTTCAAGACCCATGTGGATTGGAAACAGCATCAGCTGCTGCTCAAAACCGAGTTTGAAGTGGACGTCAACGCGAACGAAGCAACCTATGACATCCAGTTCGGCAGCTTAAAACGTCCGGCACACAAGAACACTTCTTGGGACGGTGCGAAATTTGAAGTCTGCGGCCATAAATGGGCAGACCTGTCCGAGGGCGGATACGGCGTATCCATTCTCAATGACTGCAAATACGGTCACGACATCCACGACGGTAAGATGACGCTCACACTCATCAAATCGGGTATCGTTCCGAATCCGACGACCGACCAGGAAGAGCACTGGTTCACTTATGCCATTCTGCCGCACGAAGGCGACTACAACGAAGCATTCGTACAGCATGAAGCATATTGCTTAAACGTTCCGGCATATGTGTTCCGCATGACAAAAGACGGTGACGAATCCCTGCCGTTTGCAAGCCTGTTCACGGTGGACGCACCGAACGTCATTGCTGAAACCGTCAAACGCGCTGAAGATGGAAGCGGTGTCATCGTTCGTATGTACGAGGATCACAACCGCCGTACTCAGGTCACGATGAACTGGAATGTTCCGGTTGCACGCATGGTCGAATGTGATCTGATCGAAAACGAAATCGGCACGCCGGTTGAAAATACCGACAGCCTGTCGTTTGAGATCAAACCGTTTGAGATCAAGACATTCAAAGTGACACTCAAGTAATATCATATCAATAAGCACCTTGTTGAGATTGGTGAAAAACATCCGAACACGATTTGTGTTCGGATGTTTTATTTACTCCCCTATCGCCGCATTCTGCTTAAAGCCCATTGACATTTATATATAAAAATATATAATGAAATTAAAGGAATACGTTTCCAATTCGCATGGTTTTTTGTATACGAACGCATAAATGAAATGTATGAGGTGAGCAGACATGAAAAAATTACTCATTCCTTTGGCTTTCGTTCTTTTACTGGTTTGCGGATGCAACACAGCAAAAACAATAATCAACGATTCAAACAAAATTTCAAAAATCACGGTTGTCGGTGATTATACCAACACGCCGGCACAGACCTTCACGGCGAAAGATGCTGTGGACGATGATCAGATTGAATCGGTGACGGAATTTTTAAACACCATTGCGGTCGGCGAACAGACAGAAACAATTTACGGCGGTACGTCGGTGCTGTTTTTAATCTATGAGGGCGATACAGTTACAAAGCGTGTGGCGCTGTATCCTGAAGACAGTGCAGCAGTCATCGACGGTGTGACCTATGCGTTTCACACCGAAGAATCGCTTTCCTCGATCTTTACAGCGTTCGATTTGCCGGAGAGACAGATCTCATCGGCGGAAATTGATCCGCTTCTCTCTTAACCCAGTGATATAAAAATAAGCGGTTTTCTTTCGCCTTGTATGAATCGAACGGAGATGAGGACAAAAAACGGGATTTCCAAATGTGGAAATCCCGTTTTTTATAAAAGATCATTCTTATTCAGATAAATACGCTTTGACCATTGCTTGAAGCAACTCATCACGATCCACATGGCGAATCAAGCTCCGCGCATTGTTATATGTAGTAATGTAAGCCGGATCCTCAGACAGAATATAGCCAACGATCTGGCTGATCGGATTGTATCCCTTGTGATTGAGCGCATCATACACAGTAGTCAAAATCCGCTTCATCTCCTGATCTTTTTCGTTGCTGACCGAAAAAGTCATCGTCTTATCATACATCTCGAAAACCTCCCTGTCTGATTTAAATTCAGATATCTATTTTATTATACAATAAAGAAACGAAAGAAACAACCGGTTTACACAAAATCTCACAAAAAATTTCTTCCATCAAGCGCGCAGTACAACGTCCATTTTCTCAAGCGCTTTGAGCACACGTTTCACCGCTGCGTCTGCCTCAGCATCGGTGAGCGTCGATTCTGCAGAACGAAGTACCATCGAATAGGAAACGCTCTTCTTCCCTGCTTCGATCTGTGCGCCCTGATATACGTCAAACAATTTGACATCTTCAAGGTGCGAACCTGCCGATGCACGGATTGTCTTTTCAATCTCAATAATCGGCAGTTCTTCATTGCACACAAGGCTCAAGTCGCGAGTCGTTGCCGGGAATTTGGGCAGCGGACGATATTCTACAACCGGATCTGCCAAGCTAAACAGTGCGTTAACGTCCAGTTTTGCAAGATATGCTTTTGTGCCGATGCCATAGCTCTGCAACACAGTCGGATGAACTTCGCCCAAAATACCGATACGCACATCGTTTAAGAACAACACAGCACAACGGCCCGGATGGAAAGTCGGATGCTCTGTTTCCGGACGAATGTCGAATGTTTTCACATGCAGACGTTCAAGCAGTGTTTCCACCATTCCTTTTAAGGTATAGAAATCGCAGTCACCGTACAGACCGATCGTGACCTGTGCGTTCTCATCCGGCAGTTCCTGTCCCTCTTTTTTGATATACTCATTGCCGATTTCATAACCAAAGAACGATGCGTTGCGGTTGTTGTAGTTGCGGGAAAGCACCTCAAGCATCGACGGCAGTGTGGTGGTACGCATCACACTCGTATCCTCACCGAGCGGATTCGAAATCACGACACTGTCACGCAGCGGCGATGATTCCGGTAAACCGATTTTATCGTAATATTTCGGGCTGATGAACGAATAGGTCATCACCTCATAGCAGCCATTTGCCTGGAGCGTTTGATGAATGGTACGCTCAAATTTCTGGATCGGTGTAAGCTGTGCCTTTGCCACACCGCGGATTGCCGTAACCGGAATTTTGTCATATCCATAAAACCGTGCAATTTCCTCAGCGATATCTGCTTTATGCTCCACGTCGCCGCGGAATGACGGTACTGTGATCTGATCACCTTCCACAGTAAATCCAAGCTGTGTAAGAATATCGACCATTTCTTCTGTCGGAACTTCAATGCCCAAAAAGCGATTGATCCACTCCGGTTCAAAACGAATCACGGTCGGCTCTTTCGGTGAGTTATCAACATCGATAATGCCGTCAACGACTTCACCCGCATCGAGCAGTTCAACGAGTTCGCACGCACGCATGACGGCTTTGTACGTATTTTTCGGATCGAGTCCTTTTTCAAACCGTGCAGAGGAATCGGTGCGCAGACCGACGCCGCGTGCAGTCACACGCACACTGCTGCCCAAAAAGTTTGCCGACTCGAAGATGACGGTGTTTGTGTCGTCCATGATGGCGCTGTTTTCGCCGCCCATAACACCTGCGATTGCAACGGCTTTTTGGGGGTCGGAAATGACGAGCATGGACGAATTTAATTTGCGCTCCACGCCGTCGAGTGTTTCAATCACTTCGCCCTCGTGCGCATTTCTGACAATAATATGACCGCCTTCTACATATTTCGCGTCAAACGCATGAAGCGGCTGACCATATTCGAGCATGACATAGTTTGTGATATCTACAAGGTTGTTGATCGGACGAACACCCGATGCACGAAGACGCTCACGCATCCACAGCGGCGACGGTTTTACGCGCACATTTTTGACGGCTTTTGCCGTATAGCGCGGGCAGAGCACCGGATTTTCGACAGTGACACGCAGATATTCGCTGATATCTCCGCCAGAACCTTTGACAACCGGCTCATGCAGGCGAAGCGGTTTTTTATACGTCACAGCCGCCTCTCTTGCAAGACCGATGACACTCAAGCAGTCCGGACGGTTCGGGGTAATCTCAAATTCGACGCAGGTGTCGTTTAAACGGATTGCATCGTGAATATCCTGACCGATTTGGCATTCTTCTTCGATGAGGAAAATGCCGTCCTCGATTGCATACGGAAAATCGTGGGTAGTAAGGCCTAATTCACCGAGCGAGCAGAGCATGCCCTCGCTCACAACACCGCGGAGCTTGCCTTTTTTGATTTTCACACCGCCCGGCAGTGTTGCACCATCAAGCGCTACCGGCACGAGTGCGCCTTCGACCACGTTTGTTGCACCGGTGACGATCTGTACCGGCGATTCTTTGCCGACTTCCACCTGACAGATGACCAGATGATCGGAGTTTTCGTGCGGAACGATCGACAGCACTTTGCCGACGACCACATTGCTCACTTCCGCAGCTTCTGTCTGATAGCCCTCCACTTTCGAGCCGGACATTGTCATGTCCTCGGCAAAGGTGTGGGCGTCTGTATCAATCTCAACGAATTCGCTGAGCCATCTCATTGATAAATCCATACTGGTTTCTCCTCACTCTCAAAACTTCAAGTTTGCGCATTAAAACTGATCCAAAAAGCGCTGATCGTTTTCAAAGAACAAACGCAGATCGTCGATGTTAAAGCGGCGCATAACGATACGCTCAAGGCCCATGCCAAATGCAAAGCCGCTGTATTCCTCAGGGTCGATGTTGCAGTTTTTGAGCACAGTCGGGTGCACCATACCGCAGCCGAGAATCTCGATCCAGCCCTCGCCTTTGCACAGACGGCAGCCTTTGCCGTGGCAGTTGAAGCACATAACGTCAAGCTCTGCGGACGGTTCGGTGAACGGGAAGTGATGCGGACGGAAGCGAACGACAGAATCCTCGCCATAAAGCCGTTTGACGAAGATTTCGAGTGTGCCTTTTAAGTCTGCCATTGTGACACCGCGGTCAACTACAAGACCCTCGATCTGGTGGAACAGCGGCGAGTGGGTTGCATCGATTGCATCGGAACGATACACACGGCCCGGAGAGATCACACGGATCGGCGGACGGCGTGTTTCCATGGTGCGCACCTGCACCGGAGAAGTCTGGGTGCGGAGCACGACGTTATCGTTGATATAGAAGGTATCCTGTGTATCACGTGCCGGATGGTCTTTCGGCATATTGAGCATCTCGAAGTTATAGTGATCGAGCTCCACCTCTGGGCCGCTCACAACGTCAAATCCCATGCCTAAGAAGATCTCTTTGACCTCGTCCATAACGAGTGTGAGCGGATGCGGTTTACCGAGCACCTGACGTTTTCCCGGCATGGTCACGTCAATACGCTCTGCACGCAGCTGCTCTGCTAATTGTTTTTCTTTGAGCACAGCTGCTTTTTCGGTGATAGCGGATTCAATCGCCGCGCGCACCTCGTTTGCAAGCTGTCCCATGACCGGACGCTCTTCGGCGCTTAATTTACCCATCTGTTTTAAGATGGCAGTCAACTCGCCTTTCTTGCCCAAAAACCGAACGCGCAGCGCGTCCAGCGCTTTCGGGTCATCACAGCTGCCGATCGCCTCAGCCGCTGTGCTCTTAATGTTTTCCAACGCTGTTTTCATGTCAAAACCCTCCGTTTTGCTGTTGTTTCTGATTCGTTTTGGGTGCAAATGCGCACAAAAAAGCGCTTCCTCCCCAAAAGCCATCTGCTTTAAGGGACGAAGCGCAACCGTTCCGCGGTACCACCCTAATTTTTGCCGGAGCAAACACTCTCTGTCCCGAAATAACGGTGGGAAACCGTTGCCGCCTACTGTCATCGTCTCGGTTCAGCGGCACCGCTCGTGAGGGAACTTCACCGCTCGTTTTGCACAAGCCGCTCTCAGCGTACACGGCTCTCTCTGTGCTGCAAATCCATAGGGCTACTTTCCTCAGTCCATGCGTTTTTTACACTATAGTTATTATGATACCAAATCAAACACTGTTTTGCAAGTGGTTTCCTGTCTGTTTTACGGAAAATCCGTTGTAATTCGTGTTGTTTCACGGTATAATAATTATAAAGCAGTTATGATTCTTCGGTTTTAACTGCCGTTTTCTTCGCCTGATGCGAGGCAGTCAAAAAACATGGCAAATACCATTCCGGTTTTACCGTCATGGTATCAGAAAACCAAAACGAACAGGAGTGCTCTCATGAATTATAAACAGATTTCGATTTTCACCACTACCCCTGCCATCGACATCGTGAGTGGTCTTTTGACGATGCACGGCATCCGCGGCGTCATGATTGAGGATGCGCAGGACTTCACCGATTTTCTCTCCGACACGACCATCCACTGGGACTATGTCGAAGAAGATTTGATGCGGTTAAAAACGGTTGAAACAAATGTCACATTCTATCTGCCCGATAATTTGCAAGGCATCGAAACACTCGGCGAAATTAAAAAAGCGCTGCCGCTTCTGCGTGAAGAAAATCCGGAAATTGACTTTGGCCGTTTAGCGCTCTCCTTTGCAGATGTAAACGAAGAGGATTGGTCGACCGCGTGGAAAAAATATTATCACCCGACAAAAATCGGAGAGCGACTCGTCATCGTTCCGTGCTGGGAGGAGTATAAAACTGCACCGAACGAAGTCCGTGTCACACTCGATCCGGGTATGGCATTCGGCACCGGTACGCACGAAACAACCCGCCTGTGCATGCGGCTGCTCGACAAGACCGTCAAACCGGAAAACACCGTACTCGACATCGGTACCGGTTCGGGTATTCTGGCAATCACCGCCTTACTGCTCGGTGCAAAATCGGCAGTCGGTGTGGATATCGACTCCGTGGCTGTTCGCGTGGCACAGGAGAATGCCGATTTAAACGGTGTCGGCGACAAGATCACCCTGCTGTGCGGTGATCTCACTGAACAGGTATCAGGAACATATGACATCATCTGCGCAAACATCGTTGCGGACGTCATTCTGCGTCTTTCCTCCGTGGTAACACAATTCATGCACAAAGACAGCGTCCTGCTCGTTTCGGGTATCATTGAGGAACGCTGTGAGGAAATCAAACAAGCGCTCACCGAACAGGGACTTGCGGTTCACGAGGTGCTCACCGAAAACGGCTGGGCAGCCATTCGCTTGACACTCGCTTGATTTTTTGTATTGCATCGAAAAAAGCATTGTCTATCCTATCATAGACAATGCTTTTCCTTTTGATCAATATATTTGGTTGCTTCTTCAAACAGCACAGGCTGAATCTGCGGATACGTCAAATTCTGCGGCAACCCATCAAACAATTCGACTCTTTCTATTTCACTTCTGATTGTTCCAAGCTGCGAGATGTCCGCAAAAAAGAGCTGTCCAAATGAACGCGCTCCTGTTGGGTTTACCCGCGTTTTTCCCAATACGCTGTAATAGCAAATGGGCATGATTTCATAAAGAATCGCACCAGTTTCCTCGCAAAGTTCTCTGCACGCCGCTTCATGTAACGTTTCTCCCGCTTCTCTATGACCACCCGGAATTTCGAACGTATCCCGCTCTTTATGCTTGGCAAACGTCCATTTCCCCCGATATCGGCAAACAATCACGACAAAAGTCACTGCCTCATCCGGCACCATATCATAAATGGAAACCTGTAATGTGCCCATTTGTTCCCCCCTTTTTATGTTTATTCTATCAATGGCTTTCTTTTGTGTCAATAAAAAAGCAGCGGAAAATTCCGCTGCTTTTTTATTCTGACTCTTCAGCGGGTTCTGCCGCCGTTTCTTTCACAAACGAAGAAAAATCACATCGAAATCCGATCTGCGGAAAATCAACGCAAAGTACCTTTTGCTCTGTCTCGTCAAATGAAATCGTATACTCACCTGCGTCACAGGTACCTTTCAGTGTGGTCACACCGTCTTTCCGCGTCACTTCGGCATCACCAACTGAGATGCCGCCTGCCAACATGGATAAAAGCGGCTTCATGACCGCAGACTGCGGAACACCCGACAAGTCAACCGGAAATGACATATTCCCATAGGAGACAGTGACTGCTTCATCTTTTAATAAAAAGGTCATCCCCGCAAGCGGCGACGGCTCACATACTTCTAAAGAAACCTCACCTTTTCCGCTGCTGCCAATTTTGGCATTCAGCGAAAGAGACTCTCCTTCAATTGTGGCATTTGCCTGAAACGGTTCATGAAATACTTCCTGTGTCTGTTGTTTTACCTGCGTTTGCTGACACCCGCGAAACCAAAGTGAGGCAGCAATGACAACACCGGCTGCTGCAATCCATAAAATGATCTGTATTCCTTTCTTTTTCAAGCAAACACCCCCTGCATGTCTTATTGTATGCAAGGGGTGTTCTGTTTATTCCATGTTTATAAATTGAGCGCTTTCATCGCAAACGGAATTTCATCAATAACATCACGCGCCAACATACCAGTTAGTGCCATTCGCTCTGCCAATCGGTCAGCTGCTGCACCGTGAATCCAAACGGCGCAAATAGCTGCATCCAAGGCAGAAAGTCCCTGTGCCAAAAACGCGCCAATCATTCCTGATAAAATATCGCCGCTTCCGCCTTTTGAAAGTCCCGCGTTTCCCGTTGTATTATGATAGAGCATGCCATCCGGTGACGCGATCACGGTGCGATGTCCTTTTAATACCGTTACACATCCATACGTCTGTGCAAACGTTCGCGCAAGCTTTGCCGGATTCGACAACACAGAGGAGATTTCCAAATGACATAGTCTTGCCATTTCTCCCGGATGCGGCGTAACAATCGGCGTCTGTACGCAGTGATGAAGAATTTCCGGCCTTTCTGTGATCGCGTTCAGCGCATCTGCATCAAATAGCAGTTTACATTTTGTATTTTCGACAACATTCTCTACAATTCGTTTTATATGTTCTGTGACACGAAGCCCACATCCTACAACACATGCCGTTTGCATTTGGAGATGCGGCAAAAGTGTCTCGCCACAGCGATCATCCAATCCTCCTTGCGGTGTTTCAAGAAGCGGAAGTGTCATTGCTTCCATCAAATGTGCAGACACACAGGATACAACTTGTTCAGGTGCAGCCAGAGTTGTCAGCCCACTTCCGGTACGCATCGCGGCAAGTGTTGCCATCATTGGCGCACCCACCATTCCACGGCTTCCTGCCACAATCGTCAGCCGTCCAAAATCGCCCTTATGTGCATCCGGCGCACGCTTTGTAAGCTTTGTGCAAAGTAAATCACTTGTCACTTCAATCATGACTCATTCCTCCGCAAATTCTGCAACCACAATCGCCTGTGCTGATTGTTTCGTATGTGTAAGGCTTACAAACAACTTTTTTCCTTGCGCGAGTGCTTTTGCATTTCCACTCAATTTGAAATACGGTGCCCCACGTTCATCGCGCAGCACTTCTACTTCGCTGAGTGCAAAGTCTCGAAATCCTGTTCCCATTGCTTTTGCGAACGCTTCTTTTGCCGCAAAATGTGCGGCAATTCGTTCTATCCGATGCGCACCGGTAAACAGTTTCTGCTCCGATGTACCGAAAAAACGTGTAAGAAATCGTTGTGACGATATGCTTTTCTCAATGGCAGCAATTTCAACTAAGTCGATTCCAATCCCTGCAATCATGATGTGTAAACGCCTGGCCGATAATACTTACGGATTGCTTCAACTATTTTCTCATTCGGCGAAAAAATAAGCGCGCATTTTTTTCCATCACGATTGACATACTGAATCATATAATTTTGTCCCGATTGATATGACATTACAGCGTCGTGTACAATATCAAACGATTTTCTCTGGAATGTAGCAGTATCGAACTCCGCAAACTGAGAAATTTTAGAAATACGAATAGATGCCATACGTTTCCGTTTCCGTTTATTACTGATTTTATCAATATCCAAATCACCATTGGTGAAGATATATTCAAATTCCAAATTTAAACCGGAAACAATGTACCATGTATAATACAACACACCGATAAAAACTAAAAATACGAATGGACCGTAATTCGGTCTAAAAAACGAAAACGGAATCAACGCACATGCAATCAATAATCCAACCAGAATAATCAGACAATTTCGCAAAATCAGCTTTCCGCTTTTTTGCTGTTTCACGATTTGCTCTAAAAAAACGTCACCCATTTGTTCCAACTCCTTTTGCCTTAGTATAGCATAAAAACGGTTATTTTTCAAACGATATAAACAAATATCCGCCATTTACAGGCGGATATTTGTTTAGTTTATTTTTAGGATTTTTACCAATCAATATCTACAGTCTCACCGTTTTTAAGCTTTTCTGTTTCACTTGCCACTTTATTGATCAATCCGACACGGCCGATAAACTTGCCCGTATCATTTACTGTAATATACGTCGTGTTTTCTTCATCCACATAGAATCGAACGGTTGCCGTTGTCCCATTCTTATAATGATAAACAATTGACATCTGTTCGGTTCCCTTAATCTCACCCGTATAAATATCTGTCGCATTTGTGATCATCAAAAGCTGCAAATAGCTGCGGCATTGATCCATATCTATCGATGCACCATTCAATGTTGCCGTATAAGTGGAAGAATCATCTTTATCCTCCCCCGGAGTCAACACAATTTTATTCGTTGTTCCTTTTACCGTAACATCAAACCCATCAATATCTAAAATATTCGGCATGACAACCGTACTCGAAATAAAGTCTTTCGGCTGAACATCCTGCCACTCGATACTGCTTGCAGAAATCACATAAATTTGATCCACATCCTCACGGATCAAATAATAACTGTCGATCTTAGAAGCCGAAACTTTTTGCCCCTTTTGATATCCATCTGCTGAGTTGAAACCAGCACCAAGTGTAAATTTTACTGTCGTATTATTGTCATACGTCATTTCATAAACTGCTGTTGGCTGGTCAAACCCATACTCAGTCAGATCTTCAGATGTAATATTTGCTTTTACCACATCAGCCGCTGTCATTCCAAAATTTCCGAAGATCAGCGTCTGCAATTTTGACTCATCTAACCGCGCATATTGAGGCTCGCGCATCACCAAATAACTTTGCGATGCTGCATTTTCTCCAAGTTCGCCGTCTTTTACTTCCTCGATTACGATCTCATAAGGCAAATCCGGACGGGAAATTCTTACACTGTTGATATGCGGAACTGATTCGCTGTCTTCCTCATCAAAGCTTGCAAGGACTTCCTTATCTAAATAGCTATATTTCGACAACAGTAAATTGGAGATTGACGTTGCAGTGATTAGATAAACATCCGTTTCACCGTCTTTAATCAAATAGTAGTTTGATCCATCCGCAGTTTTTGCACCAATATGGAACGAATAGCTGTTTCCATTTGTAAATTTCATAACAAAAGAAATGTATGGATCAGATAAACCGTATCGTTCCAAATCCGAACAATTTTCTTCAATCAGCTCAGTCGCAGAAAATGTACACAAATTGCTGAGTGTCTGCTGATACAGATAGTCAAGCGATTTAAAATCGGAAATGTCTTTAATACGCCAGAGATCTTCGCCGATTGTTTCGATCGTATATTCTCCGGTTGCATTCTTTACATACAGACTGTCTACATCCGTAGAAAGCTCATCAATCAGCGGAATTGCATTTGTGCTGATAAAAGAACTCTCCTCATTGTTTGAAGGGGCTGTTACAACCAGAATAACTGTAATTGCAGCCAAAACCACAACGGCAATTCCACCGAAAATAAGCGCTTTGATTTTTTTACTCATAAGTGCCTCCTTCGAATGAAGACAATAACACCAATCGCAAAGACAATGATCGGGATGACGCCGATGAAGATAATACCATAAGCACGAAGCTCAGATTCTGTAATTGTAATCGTATCGTAGGACAGGTTTACAGGAAGGATGGTAACCGGCGAATCTTTTCCACATGTCTGGTTAATGGCTGTGATAACAAAGTTTCCGTTTCCATAACCACCATAGGTGAGCATCGCATTCGAGAGCATCTGCGAAGAACCAAACGCAACAACATTGGAATATACTTGCTTATTGTCAATTGTCTTCGATTTTGAACCTTTTACAACCAGATTCTGTGCATACTGATCCTGTGCAGAAACATCAAAGGTTTCATCGATATCAAACGGAACCAAAATACTAGTATCATTGGATGCAAGCAATACTGTAGTGGTACGATTATTAGATGACTCAAACAAGGTCTTAATCGGCACACCATAAACTGAAACAATCGGAAGAGAAGAGGAAAGCTCCGCACTCAGCGTTTCATCTACAACGGTCGCACCATGAATAAATCCGCCAGCCTGTGTATTGTAAATATTGTTCTGATCGGTTTCACATACAATGCCTGCCTGCATTTCGATACCCCAATCGGCAAGGAAGTTTTTTAACACAGGGCCCGGAGAACTGTTCGCTGCAACAAACAAAAGCGTTTTGCCAAACTGTCCGTCATTATCAAGATATGCCGAAAGTTTTTCCACCTGCTCAGCAGTCAGATCTGTCTGTGACTGCGGTAAGATGACGACATCATACTCAGAAGAAATTTCCTGCGTCAAAATGTTCACTTCTGCAACATCGTAAATGTTCGATTTCATCAGCTCTGTAAGGCCGGAAACATCTACACCGCTCAAGCCTGTAATCACCGCTGCCTTTGTCACGTTAGACTCAGTAACATACATAATTGCCGATGTAATGGTCTGCTCTGCTTGTGAGCTATAGGTCTGTGTACCATAGGTACTTGTCGACACAGAAATCAGGCTGCCGGATGTAATATGTTTATATCGTTTAGCGGTCGATACAATGATATCGCCTTCCTGAAGTGTTTCATCAGGATACTCATCCGCAATACCCGGATTCTTTTTAAGGCTTCTAAACGACAATGAGACTTTTGAAGAATGGGTATCATATGATTTTAAAATCTCATAGATCTGTTTATAGTAGATACCACTGCTCTCAAATTCAGATTCTTCTGCTAAAACGGTCAGTGTTACATCATCGGTAATCGTACTGACAAAATCCACAGAATCCTGTGTAAGGTTAAAACGCTGATCTGAAGTCAAGTCAATCGTCAACGGAAAACGTTCCAGCAAAAGACTTGCAATTACATTAATCAAAATCACTGCAACAATAAACGCAACTGTAATGATTGTTGCAAGTGAGCCGTGTTTGAAACGGCGCATCTTAAAAATATTTTTCATTGATGACGGTCTCCTTCCTTAGCTCCATCTTTTCTTTTCAAGCGCGCGGATCGTTAAGAACAGGAAAACTGCCGCAAAGCTCACAAAGAACAGAATATGCGAAACGTTCAAAATACCGCTGACAAAATCATTATAACGCGTCATGAACGAAAGAGAGCTAAAAATGGAGGAAATCCATTCAAATCCTGCAGGAAGCGCCGATGCAATGGAATCAAGCAGCCAGATAAACAAAGAAATGGCCAATGTACCAATTGCGGCAATGATCTGATTCTCCGTTAAAGAAGAAATCAAAATACCAATCGAAATCAGTGCTGCGCCGATCAGGACGATTGCAAGATAGTTTCCAAGGAACACGTTCCAGTCAGGTGTTGCAAATGTTGCCAACACGATCTGAAAAATAATTGTAGAAGAAACACCGATAATATACACTACAAGTGCGGCAAAATATTTTCCTAACACAACACTTGTAATATTAACTGGTGCCGTCAGTAACAGCTGATCTGTTTTTAATTTTTTATCCTCACTCATCAGTCTCATGGTCAAAAGCGGCACAACCATCAAAACGATTGTAAACATGTTACTGAACACGTACTGAATGTAGTTTGCCTGATTGGCAAGGATATACCAGAAATAAAAGCCGGAAATGGCATAAATCACGCCAAGGAAAATATATCCCAGCGGAGAAGAAAAATACGCTTTTAATTCACGTCTGAAAATGGCACCCATTATTTAATCCCTCCGGAATCTTTTGTAAGCTGCAGGAAGATATCCTCAAGCGTCATCTCGCTAGAACGCAGCCCCAGCATCGGCCAGTTACGTTCTGCCAAACGTTTGAAGATTTCACGACGTATATCTACGCCCTCTTCCGCTTCCACGCTGTACTCATAAACGCCCTCTTCGCGTTTTCCGAGAAGATTGACATCTTTCATACCGGTAATCCCGCACAGCG
Organism: uncultured Clostridia bacterium; assembly: GCA_944386285.1. Classification (GTDB taxonomy): domain Bacteria; phylum Bacillota; class Clostridia; order Oscillospirales; family Ruminococcaceae; genus Paludihabitans. Next base: position 25,897 of record CALXAM010000061.1, read on the forward strand.
AACGGTATACTTCATTCTCCGGTCCGTCAATGAGCACCGTATAGCGATGATCGTTCGACATATTATGTGACAGGTTTGCAGTCGTATCATCAGCAACAAGTTTGCCCTGATTGATTACGACGACTTTATCACATACCGCCTGAATTTCTGAAAGAATGTGCGACGAAAGAATGATCGTGTGTTTTTTACCGAGCTTTTTAATGAGACTACGAATCTCAATAATTTGCTTCGGATCGAGGCCGACGGTCGGTTCGTCGAGAATCAGCACCTCTGGATTGCCGATCAATGCCTGTGCCAAGCCAACGCGCTGCCGATATCCTTTTGACAAGTTTTTAATCAGTCGGTTATAAACATTCGTAATCTTTACAACTTCGCAGATTTCTTTGATGTGAGCGCTTTTGGGTTGTTTTGCTTTTTTCAGGTCATAGATAAAACCCAGATATTCTTTGACCGTCATGTCAAGATACAGCGGCGGCTGCTCCGGCAGATATCCAATCGACCGTTTTGCACGGATTGGATCCTCCAAAATGTCAATACCGTTAATCTTGCATTCTCCGCTTGTTGCGGAAAGATAGCCGGTCAAAATATTCATCGTTGTCGATTTGCCTGCACCGTTCGGACCGAGAAAGCCCAGAATTTCTCCGCGGTCCACATGAAAACTGACATCATCGACCGCTAATTTCTGGCCGTATCTCTTTGTGAGATTTGAAATCTCAATCATGGTTGTCCCTCCTATGTATTGGTTCGGTCAGATCCTTTGTATGAAAACGCCAAAAGATCTGAGGCGCAATCATTCACCTGTAAAATCCCGATAGACTATACTATACCATAAATGAAACCATTTTTCCACCATTTCCGTGATAAAAGTGTAGAAATTTTCGTTCTCTTTTGTTAATATTCACGAGCAAGTCAAAACAGGTCGAATTCATATACCGTTTTTGATGCAAAACGCACGCCTTTTTTCAAGACGCAAGATGGAAATTCAGGATGGTTCGGTGTATCCGGGAAAAATTGTGTTTCTAAGCAAAAACCACTGCGTTTTTCATACGGCTTTCCTGCTTTTCCTATAAAACTTCCGTCTAAACTGTTGCCTGCATAAAACTGCATGCCGGGCATGTCACTGATCACACGCATTTGAATGCCCGTTTCCTCACAGCGAACGCACGCAGCTTCGCGCAGGCCTTCTCCACGAATCACAAAGTTATGATCATAACCGCCGACTGCTGCTAAATCACTGTTTTCGTCGTCAATCCGTTCACCAATCGTATGGAATGATCGAAAATCAAACGGTGTATGTTCCACAAGCGGCAATTCTCCAGTTGGAATGGCTCCGCCGTCCACACGTGTAAACCGGTCTGCATTGATTTTCATTTGATGCAAAAGAATCGAATCATCCGCCCCACCGGACAAGTTAAAATACGCATGGTTTGTCAGATTGCACACCGTATCCTGATCACTTTCTGCTTCATACGAAATCGAAAGACCGCCGGCTTCTGTGAGTGCATAAGTCACCTGCACCGTCATATTGCCTGGATATCCCTCTTCCATATCAGCACTTTGACAAGAAAAAACAACCGTCTCGCCCGCAACAGAAGCATCCCATACTTTTGTGTGGAATCCGGTCGGACCGCCATGCAAATGATTCACCCCATCATTTTTTGCGAGCGAATACGTCTTGCCGTTCAACGAAAAGGACGCGCCGCCGATTCGATTGGCATACCTGCCAACCACCGCACCGATAAAACATGTTTGTGCTTGATATCCCGCAACGTCTGAAAATCCAAGACATACATCTGTCATTCGTCCGTTACGATCAGGAACACGAATGGACTGGATGGAAGCACCCAACGAAATGACATTCACTTCCATTTTGTCATTCGACAGCTGAAAACCGCGGACCGGTCTCCCGTCCGCGGTTTCTCCAAATTGATACGTCTGTACTGTTGTCATCTGTTTTCCCACCTATCTGCGGCTGATGCGCCGTGCAATTTTTAAGAGATCATCGGCGGCATATTCAAAAAACGAATAAAACGCCGGACAAAGCATATTTTTCGTATTCTCACCAAGTGCGATCGGCTCGCGATTTCTGCGGCATCCACCGCGGCACAATCGGTAATACGGACACGTTTTGCAGTCATCGGCAACCGCATAGGATGTTTCCACAAATCGCCGCGCGGTTTCCGTTTTGAGCATATCCGCAAACTCATCCGTATGTACATGTCCGATGCGCCATTCATCCGTTACATAAAAATCACAGGGATACACGCTTCCGTCTGCCTCGATCATGAAGTAACAGCTGCAAACGCCTGACATTCCACAGCTCTCCGGCGGATATCCCGCAAGCATCATGACCAGATTATCAAAATAGCGCACACTGACCGGATGATTTGTATTTAAGTCCACATACCAAAGCCGAAAGAGTTTTTTCAAAAAATCCCCATACAGCTCGGGCGTCAACGAATAACTGTGTCCCCCGGGTGTTTTGAGCTCATCCAAACACGGAATAAACTGCAAATAGGAAAATTTCTGTTTTTTGAAAAAGTAATAGATGCGCTCAATATTTTTCGCAACATCGCTGTTCACGGTAGAAAGAATGTTAAATTCAACATGATGCCGTTCCATCACGCGAGCGGCATTCAGCACCCGCTCAAACGTGCCGTTTCCGGCGGTGTCCAACCGATACTTGTCATGCACATCGCGCACGCCGTCAAGCGACAGGCCGACTAAAAAGTCATTTTCATGTAAAAAGGCTGCCCACTCATCATCCATTGTCATGCCGTTGGTCTGTATTGCATTTGTCACACGGATATGATTGACGTTGTATTTTTTCTGCAGCGCAATCACCTTTTTGAAAAAATCAAGTCCGGCAAGTGTCGGCTCCCCGCCTTGAAACCCAAAGGCTGCCATTGTATCGGCATAAGCAAATGCCTTTTTAACGATGATCTCGATTGTTTCATCTGACATAACACCATAATTTGCGATCTCACGGCGATTTGCCACATCGCTGTAAAAGCAATACGCACACCGCATATTGCAAGAAGAGGATGCTGGCTTAATGAGCATGGAAATGGCAGGCATAGGTCGATCTCCTTATCGAATGGTAATTCCTTTATAGTAATGCGTTAAAATATAGCGATAATCTTTTCCGGCAGCAGAGTATCCGAGTGCGCCGCGCTGACTCATTCCGACACCGTGCCCGTATCCTTTGGTCGAAAACGTAATCGTATTGCCGCTCACCGAAATCGCTGTGATCTTTGTACTCTTAAGCTGCGACGTTCCAAACACGCTTTCTCGAAGTGTCCGTGCACTCACATGCACACCGCAGACGGGAATGGTATTGACAAACCCGCCGTCCGTATATGTTGCGTCTTCAAGCGAAAACCATGTTTCCGGCTCACCGCTCACTGAAATGCCTGCTGCGGTCAGTTTTTTGCGTGCATCATCCGCCGAGATCGAAAAGGTCGAGGGATAATCGTCATACGCGCTTTGAACCGCTTTGAGATAAGCCACCGAACTGCCCCAAACATACTGGCTTGATTGCGTATATCCACCGGCCGCCGCGTGATATACCGTATTCGCCGGTACACTTCCATAATAGGCGATCTCATCATAAACCTCTCGAACGAGCTGAATCGTTTTCGTGTGCGGCGTTGCATAAGACATCGTCGGATATCTGCCGTACGTGCGCCGATAATTCTCCATGTAGCTGTGGCAAGCAACCGCCTGTGCCTTATATGCCTCATAATACTTTGCAATCGGAACGGTATTTGTTCCAACGATCTCACGCTGGACCGCACCTGCTAAAATCAGAAGCAGCTCATCATCTTCTTCCGATTCTGAGGAAGAGGATGGCGCAGAGGATGCTGGCAGTGATGACGCGGATGAAGAGGATTGTGAATCCGAAGGAAGTGACGGCAAAGAAGAATTAAACGCCGAACTTCCTGTTCCATTGGGCAAATTGCTCTGTTCGCTGTCTGAAACAAGCGGAATTGACACCGAAGAGGAAACACTTGCATCCAACTTTGTGTTCTCCGATGAAGCAAACGGCGATTCATTTGTTCCGCCGTCAAACCACTCGCCTTCAATCGAGGACTCAATCTCTGCAATGCCGGGTTCATTCCCCTGCACCATTCCTGCAAGCGGATCTGCATTCGCTGCTGCGCTGACCGGCGTATAGGCAAATGTATCTGCACTCACGCCGATGGAAACGACTAAAACAGACGCTGCCGCACCAAACGCCGCTAAATGAATCATCCATTTTTTCATCGTTTCTCTCCCTTTCTATTATGCATACGGATTTGCTTTTCCGTTCTGTTCCACCCAAACTTCAGGCATAATCATATCTTCGTTGATTGTCGCCCCGTCGACATCCACTGCATATGCTTCTCCCGGACGAACTTTCCGCGCCACAACCACCATGCGGTAAGGGGTTGGCTTCTCGGGGGTCAGTGTTTCGCATGTAGATAATGTGATGAACCGATCGGAGTAATCCACGTCAACCGTTGTATTAAAATAAGACCGCTTGTCAATTTCAGAAATAAACGTTTCAAACTCGTCTTCCGTCATATCCACATAGTCGTGATAGCCGAAATAGCCCTCCATCTCCGGGTCAACCTCTGCCATGAATGCGCCGATAATTTTGTATTGCGCACGGCCATAAATCGTATCAAAGTTAATGATCGGATGTTCTCTGTAAAAATCGATGCTCTTATAGTCCTTGATCGGTGCAAAATAGGAACCATCGCTTGCCGCATGACCATAAAGCGTCAGATTCTGACTCTGATCGGTCGGTGTGATTTGCGCACGATAATCCACAAACGGGATGCCCAAAATCGATTTTCCATAGAAATTGCGGCGCAAATAATATTCATTATCATCACTCTGTACCACAACGGAAGAAAGTCCCGTTCCCTCAATATACACATAGCCGATAATATCTTGATTCACCTGATACAGTGCGTTAAAATCGGGAATAATTCCCGTTTGAGGATCAAGTTCTGCTGACGACTCCGGTGCCACTTCATCAGAGGATTCTGTTTTTTGATACAAGGCATCCGCCGCGCTTTGATCTTGGCGAATAATAATGTATTTTAAAAGAATCAACCCGCCGCTGACGACCGCACCAACCAGACAGAGGATGATGAGCACCAGCAGAATCTTCTGCGAGAGTGATTTTTTCTTTTTCATCATATGTGCGCCACCTTTTTTCAGCTTCTTTTTCGCGGATTCTTCTTGTTCCGTTGTCATTTTTTCTTTCTCTTCCATGTGGTGCTCCTTTCTGGACTTAACACTTACACGTCATAGCGGGTAATCATATCAATGGTTTTGTGAAATAATCGAAGAACCGTTTGCGTCCGAATCTTTTCCCGATCATTTCCGCACACGCTGAGCAAATCAAGCCGTTCCCACTCCGTTTTTCCCCGATAAGATACGGCAATATACACCGTTCCGACCGGTTTGCCTGCAACCGCACCGGTTGGACCGGCAATTCCGGTTGTGGAAATTCCCACATCGCTGTTTGCACGCGTCAAAACACCTTCTGCCATTTCACACGCAACAGCCTCGCTGACTGCACCATATGTGCGAAGCGACAAATCACTGACGCCAAGCATTTCTTCTTTGATTCGGTTTGCATACGTAACCGCCCCATATTCAAATACAGACGAAGCGCCGGACACCGAAGTAATCGCCGCCGCTGCCATCCCACCGGTACAGCTTTCCGCTGTGGCAATCGTCAGTTTATGCGATGACAACAGCTTCACCAGTGCCTCTGCCTGCTTTTGAAGATCGCACATCTTCACCACTCCAAACGAATGACTTTTTCTTCAATATTTTGGACCGCTTCGGCAAGCAGCGGTTCGAAATCAAACAGTGCCTGTGACTCCTCCACATAACGGAGTGTTGGGCGTGTTTTCGGCCGTTTCGGCGTAAACACGGTGCAACAATCCTCATACGGCAGAATCGATGTTTCAAACGTATGGATTTTACGCGCAATCGCCACAATATCTTTCTTGTCCATACCAATCAGCGGACGGAACACCGGCCGATCGGATGCTGCGTTCGTCGCCGCGAGGGACAAGATGGTCTGGCTCGCTACCTGTCCTAAGCTTTCACCTGTAATCAGTGCCGGCAGATCATGCGCACGTGCAACACGCACCGCAATTTCCATCATCAAGCGCCGCATGATAATCGTAAACAGTTCTTCCGGACAGTGATCGCGGATTGCTTCCTGCAATTTTGTAAACGGCACACAATAAAACGTGATATTCCCCGTATACGCTGTGAGCGTCTGCAACAGTGTCTCCACCTTATCAAGTGCACGCGCGCTTGTATATGGCGGACTCACAAAATGAATCGCTGAAAGTTTCAGTCCGCGCCGTGCCATCATATAGCCTGCAACCGGACTGTCAATTCCGCCGGACACAAGCAAAAGACCTTGTCCGCTTGAAGAAACCGGCATACCGCCTGCACCTTCCCGCTGTGCGCCATGGATATAGGCAGCGAAATCACGGATTTCAACAATGACCGTCATCTGCGGATTGTGTACGTCTACGCGCAGATGCGGATACGCAGAAAGCAGTGCCGCACCGACTTCTCTTGAAATCTCAGGCGATTTGTATGGAAACGATTTATCCGAACGTTTTGCTTCCACTTTAAATGTCCGTACAGCGGAAAGATCGTCTTTTAAATACGCGACGGCATCTTTTAAAATCACATCAAGATTTTTTTCAGTGACAAGTGCACGCGAATATGCCGCAATACCAAATACCTTTCCCATTGCATCGCACACTTCGTCAAGATCAATATCCTCCGATTTTGGACGCACCGTAATGGTTGACTGTGCCCGCTGAATATCAAATGCACCGAACGGCTTTAACCGCCAGCGAATGTTTTTGACTAATATATCCTCAAAAGAACCACGGTTTAATCCTTTGAGTGCAATTTCTCCTGATTTTAATAAAATGGCCTCGTTCATAACTACTCCTATCCTCTCACCCGCTGTTTCGCGAGTGTTCGTTCTCCTTCTAAAATCGCCGATACAAGCGTATCAATCATCTCTTCTGTCGTTTCAGGCGAAAAACTTATCCGCAGTGTTTCATCCGCTGTCATACGGTCAACGCCGAGCGTATCCATCACATGACTGTGTGCGCCTTTTGCACAAGCGCTGCCGCTCGACACGTAAATTCCTTTCTGCTCCAAAAAATGAAGCATCGTTTCTGAGCGCACACCGAATACCGACAAGCTTACAATATACGGTACGCACGCATCATTTGACCGGAATGTGACAGCCTCCGTATCAGAAAACGCATCATGCAGCCGCTGGTTCAGTGCTTCATAATGGGAAAGCCGTGCAGCAAGCTTTGCCTTCTGTGCGCCAACCGCCGCACCAAACGCTGCAATCATCGGAACCGGCTCTGTTCCTGAACGAAGTCCGTTCTGCTGTCCTCCGCCAATAATCTGCGGCACAAGACGGACACCTTTTTTCACAATCAGCGCACCGATTCCTTTGGGCGCGTATACCTTATGGCCGCTGATACTCATCAAATCCACTGAAAGAGCAGGAAACCGAATCGGAATTTTTAAAAATGCTTGTACCGCATCTGTATGAACCAGAACATCCGGCTTTTTCGCTTTGACTGCCGCGGCAATCTCTGCAATCGGCAGGAAAAGTCCCGTTTCATTATTGACCATCATACAGCTGACCAAAGTCGTATCGTTATCCACCGCATCAGCGAATGACTGTGCAGAAAATGTTCCATCTGCTTGAGGAGATACGACTTTCACTGTAAATCCTTGTGTTTCTAAAGAATGGGCGGTCTCAAATACCGATGGATGCTCCACTGCGGAAATGACAATCGTTTTTCCGCGCCGGATTTTTGCCTGTGCCGCGCCAACAAGCGCCAGATTATTCGATTCGGTTGCTCCCGAAGTAAACAAAACCTCAGACACATCGCATTTTAACGCGGCTGCAATCTGTTTTTTTGCCTCTTTTACGCACTTTTCTGCCGCAAATCCCACATCATGCAAAGAAGAAGGGTTTCCATACGTTTTGGTCATCGCATTCACACACGCTTCCACCGCTTCTTTACAAGGCTTTGTTGTTGCACTGTTATCAAGATAAATTTCCAATCGGTTCGCCCTTTCTCGTTTCATTCAGTTTCTTTCAATAGATAGTTTTATTGTACCGCTTTTCACAAAAAACCGCAAGCCTTTTCTTAACGGCATTTCCCTCTCTAACCGACAAATGTGACAATTCTGTTATTTGACTTTACCGGATATTATTGCTATGATGGGAAATAGAAAAGGAGGAGATTTTATGAACCATCGGATTTCACGCTGGATTTTTCGGCTGCTCATTTGTTTTAGTGTATTGGTCATTTTAGCCGCCGCTTTTATCTTCACAGCAGACTGCTATGTGCGGCACTCCTCTGCCGACTATTTGCTGACAGAAGAAGAGGCTGCTGCACAAAAACCGTTTGACTGCATTTTAGTACTTGGCGCAGGGGTGCGGGGCGATACCCCAAGTCCGCTGCTCTCTGAACGGCTTGACATGGGAATCTCACTCTTTGAGGCTGGCGTTTCCGATCGGATTCTGATGAGCGGTGATCACGGACAAGCTGACTATGATGAAGTCAATGTCATGAAGTCCTATGCAGTTGCGCGCGGCATTGCTTCTCATAATATCTTTATGGATCACGCTGGATTCTCCACATACGAAAGTATGTACCGTGCTGCGCAGATTTTCGGCGTACAGCGTGTGTTAATCGTAACTCAGGAATATCATCTCTCCCGTGCAATTTTTGACGCACGCGCAATGGGAATGGATGCCTATGGCGTATGCGCCGACCAGACACGTTTTTCCGGACAGCTTTGGCGTGATTTCCGCGAAGTATTTGCCCGTGCAAAAGACGCGGTATACTGCGCATTCAAACCGAAACCGACCTATTTAGGAGAATCCATTCCAATCGGAGGCAACGGTAATGTTACGAATGACACCTAACGGATTACGGCGTTTTCTTGCCGGCGTCGTTGCAATCGTGCTTTTATGTATTTTATGGCTGTCTCTTGATTTCTTCGGAATTGCTGTTGCGCCGTTTTATACGAATGAAGATTTTTCGCTGCCAATAAACGCGAGCGGTACAGATTTTAACCAAAACGGTATTGACGATACGTATGACCTGCTCATTGGTGCACGAAAAGACGCGCAAAATCATCCGGTCTATGACGGCAGCTACGTTTCAGGAGGATATCCGCCTGAAAACCGCGGCGTGTGCACAGATGTTGTTTGGCGTGCATTTCGTGAGGCAGGCTACTCGTTAAAGCAAATGGTCGATACGGACATCCGTGCTTCCATTGAAGATTATCCACGTACCGGCGGCGTACGCGACGCAAATATCGATTTCCGGCGTGTCCCGAATCTACGGGTGTTTTTCTCAAAATATGCGCAGTCGCTGACAACAGATCCCTATGACATTGGCGCATGGCAGGCAGGCGACATTGTCACATTTGGCGATTCTCACATCGGAATCATTTCTGACCGGCGAAATGCAAAGGGAATTCCTTTTCTGATTCACAACAGTGGACAACCACATCGGGAAGAGGACGCATTGCTTCGCTGCGGAACGATCAGCGGACATTTTCGATTTGATGGCGCATCTCTTCCAAAAGAATTGCAAATTTCGTTTTCTTATTCTGAATAAAAAAGCCGCTCAAGTCCATGTGTGCTTGGGCGGCTTTTTGTATGCAATTTTTTGATCGTTTTCTATCGCAGCAGCTTGTTGATTCACTCCATTCCGTTTTTAAGATCGCATAAAACGCAGTAATTTTCTTTGCGCCATCTTTCCGTATTAACGCATTGACATACAAAATGTTTCACCATATACTTAACAATGTTAACTATATGATGAAAGGTTGTGATACGCGTGGAATGGACAGATATGATGCACTACCAGCAGCAGATGCAAAAAGTGATTCGAGCGTTGCTGCCCGTGCGTAAATCCTTGCTGACCGCCAGCGAATGTGAACTTTTGGCACATCTGTATCTGCGGCCGGAACAAAACACCCCCATTTTACTCAGTCAAAACAGCGGGATGAAAAAAGAGGCAGTAAGCCGCTGCTTGAAAACGCTCTATGAAAAAAACTGTATCCGCAAACAACGACAGGCAGAAGATGAACGAAGCTACCGATTATTTATCACAGAAACTGGACTTGCCGAATTAAAGAAAGGATATGAAAGCATTTTGCAGCCCTTCTATGATCTGTGGCGCAATTCCGGCAAAGATTTTGAAGCGTTTATGCACTATGCTGACAAACTTGCTGCACATATTGAAAAAGGACAGGATGATACTTGTGACCATGAAATTTTATGACGCACTGCAAATGGACCCCTCCATCCTAAAACGGAAGATTTCCGTTTGTAACACCAAGCGGGAGAAAACATATTATTGGACCGCGATAGCAGTACGTTCAATATTGATCGTAGCCTTTGCAATCGTATTTATCAGTCTGTTATCTGGTATATTTGGCGCAGACAATACCCCTTTGGCAGTGGCGTTATTCTGCATGATGCTTGGAATCCGCTTTGTTAATTTTGAATATTGTATCGGTGACTCGCTCATAACTTTAGCGGCAGTCCTTGCTATTCTGGTCCTTGCCCCCAGTGCAGCGGCAGTTCTCCCATCATTTCTATTGCTTCCATTGCACTTTGTTGCTTTTTTTGCCGTGCTTTATATGACCACTCAGCGCCCTGAAATGGGAAACGGCGGCTTATACAGCTTTGCTTATATCTATCTCACAGGCAATCCCGTGGTCGGCGAAGCACTGATACGCCGCGGACTTTTGGCACTGGTTGGTTATTTCATCTGCGGCGCAATTTTATTTGCCAAACACCGAAAGCAACACAAAACAACACGTTTCAGCGAAGTCATACGCAAATTTGATCTTTCTAATCCGCTTCACCTATGACAGCTGCGCATGGCACTTGGTGTAAGTCTGATTATGACGGTTGGACAAGTATTTCATGTAGAACGCTTTATGTGGATGGGATTTGCTTGTGCATCGTTACTGTCAGAATATCCATATTCTCAACATACCGCCGTTCGCTTTCAAAAGAGAATTGTCGGAGCAGTGGCAGGATCTCTTGCATTTTTCATTCTTTATCTCGTAATACCGCAATCGTTTCGTTCGCTGATGGGACCATTCGGTGGCTGTGCTTAGGTTTTTGCACTGATTATCAGAATAAAACAGCAATGAATTGCTTCGGTGCGCTGACACTGGGCACCGCAATTTACGGGCTGCAAGGAGCAGTAATTCTGCGAGTGGTAGATACAATTCTAGGTGTTGTATTTGGTATGGTATTTGCTCTGATCTTTCATTGGCTGGCAGCCAACAGATTACTGCCCCGTCCAGAAGAAAAGTAATGGAGTTGAAGAAGTCTCCTCCTGTTTATATGAAAATATTCCATTCGGCAATGTTATTCCTGTTTCCGAATAAAAAATCCCCGCACATTCCCAATGAACAGCACCCCATTTGTTAGACAGTATGATATACTATCTAACAGATGGGGTGATTTATTATGCCAAAAGGAATATCAAACAAACGATATACGCCGGAATTCAAGCGAACGGTAGTAGAGACAATGCGAGAAGAACACCTGAGTATACGCGAAGTGATGCGAAAGTTTGAAATCAATGACCACGGCATCATTGAACGCTGGGAGCGAATTTATCTTGAAGAAGGGCCGGAAGGCTTGGCGGTAGAACGGCGCGGGCGAAAGAGCAGCAGCCGGCCGGTCAAGTTGTCTAAGGCGGTTGAAGAAGACCTTATTGCAGAGAACCAGCGGCTGCGCGCGGAGATCGATTACCTAAAAAATTTGCAAGCCTTGGTTTTGGAAGAAGAGCGACGCCAGCACAGAAAACGCAGGTAGTTCAAAACCTAAGGCCGAAATATCCTTTATCCCTTCTGCTTGAAATCGCTCAACTGCCTCGTGCCACCTTCTACTACCATCTAAAACGGATGCAACGG
>CALXAM010000062.1 GCA_944386285.1 uncultured Clostridia bacterium
CTTGCTCTTTCGTGATGCGGTTGCCAAACCATCTCGATTGTAGCACGGAGGTTTTATTTGCCAAGGCTTTTTTTATTTACCCCTGGTAGAACCAGGGGTTTTCTTAAGCCTAAAGGCACTAAGAAAAAACGCCTGTCTGCTTGAAGCAGACAGGCGTTTTATACGGATGATTCGTTAATCATAAGGGGTATTTATTCGCTTCTTGAAAGCAAACCGTCAATAAACTGCCGTGCCAGACGCGCAGAACGTCCGCCGCGCGCCAGTGCGAATTTCTCCGCAAGCGCGTGAAGCTCTTCGGTCGGCATATCGATTCCGTTCTCCTGTGCTAAGTGCGTCACGATATGCAAGAACGTGTCTTTGTTCGGTTTACTGAATGTGATATGAATGCCAAAACGCTCCGACAGAGAAATTAACTCCTGAATCGTATCATTCCGATGGATATCGTCTCCTTCACGATCGGAGAATTTTTCCTTGATGATATGATGCCGGTTGCTTGTTGCATAGATCACAACATTTTTCGATTTCGCTGTCACGGAACCTTCCAACACCGCTTTGAGCGCATTGAAATTGTCATCGTCTTTTAAGAACGAGAGATCGTCAATGAACAAAATGAATTTGAGCGGATTGTCCGAAAGCTCGTCCAAAATACGCTGAATCGAACGAAGCTGATCTTTCCGAACTTCAATAATACGAAGTCCCTCGCTCCACAATGCGTTCGCCACTGCTTTGACTGTGGAAGATTTTCCGCTGCCGGCATCGCCGGTTAACAGAATGTTTGCAGCAGGTTTTCCTTCAAGCAGCGCTTTTGTATTGTCAATAATGATCTGACGCTCGCGTTCGTAATCGACAAGGTCGGAAAGCTCCGTGCGGTCCGGATTGTTGACCGGAACGATGCTTCCCTGCTCATCCACATAGAACATCTTGTTTTTCGCGTAGATTCCATAGCCGTATTTTCCGATATGCGATACACGGTAGAGATATCGTTCTTCAATATCCATCTCTGTATGCGCAAACGATGGCAAGAAGCCGTCATAGGAAAGCGGCTCACGCAGGGTATCCATCGTCAGATCACAGATCGCCTGCATGGTCTTGAGTTCTTCTGAAAGCGCCTCGCACAGATGCGGCGGCGGTGTTTGTCCTCTGCCGATCGTTTTGACGTAGACGTTTTCACTGTCCTCGCAGATTTGACGAATATGCTCGCTGATATCGCCGCCGTTTGCATAGTAAAGCGCAGAGACAAACGCGGCATATCCGCCCGGCGACGGCGCCTCTAAATAAGAACAAAGCGACGCAATCACCGGATCGTTTAACAGCGCTCTGAACACCGTCAATGTAAGCAGACGGTCTTTTAATTCAAATGAAGAGATCATCAGTTTAAAATCGCCCCCGAAGCACCGCCGGAAACAAGCGCTGCATAACGTTTTAAATAGCCCGAAAGCGGTTTGGTTTTCGGTACAAAGTTCTTTTTCCGCTCCGCCAAAATCGCTTCATCGACTTTTAACTCAATCGTATTCTCGGGGATATTGATGCTTATGATATCGCCCTCTTCGACCACACCGATCAAGCCGCCGGAAGCCGCCTCCGGTGTGATGTGACCGACACACGCACCTCTTGTCGCACCGCTGAAACGGCCGTCTGTGATGAGTGCTACGCTGTTGCCAAGACCCATTCCCATAATGGAAGAAGTCGGGTTGAGCATTTCACGCATTCCCGGGCCGCCTTTCGGACCTTCATAACGGATGACAACCACATCGCCCGGCACGATTTTACCTGCGTTGATTGCAGCCTGCGCGTCTTCTTCACAGTCAAACACGCGCGCCGGTCCTTCGTGGACAAGCATCTCCGGAAGCACTGCCGACCGCTTTACGACACTGCCCTCCGGTGCAAGGTTGCCTCTTAAAACGGCAATGCCGCCGGTTTCACTGTACGGATGATCGATCGGACGAATGACATCGTGGTTTAAGTTTACACAGCCTTCGATATTCTCTCCGACTGTTTTTCCGGTGACGGTCATGCAATCGGTATGAATCAAGCCTTTTTTATTGAGCTCATTCATCACGGCATAGACGCCGCCTGCCTCGTCAAGCTCTTCGATATACGTTCTGCCTGCCGGTGCAAGATGACAAAGATTCGGTGTTTTCTCACTGATCTGGTTTGCAATATCCAAGTTGATCTCGATTCCGCATTCGTGTGCAATCGCCGGCAGGTGCAGCATACTGTTCGTCGAACAGCCGAGCGCCATATCAACCGTCAATGCGTTCATAATTGCATCTTTTGTCATGATATCGCGCGGACGGATGTCTTTGCGGAGCATTTCCATGACCGCCATGCCCGCATGTTTTGCAAGCTCAATGCGTGCAGAATAAACGGCCGGAATGGTGCCGTTTCCGCGCAGACCCATGCCAAGCGCTTCCGTTAAGCAGTTCATGGAGTTTGCGGTATACATACCGGAACAGGAACCGCAGGTCGGACACGTTTTGCACTCATACTCATACAGTTTTTCTTTGGAAATCTTGCCGGCATTAAATGCGCCGACCGCTTCGGAAATCGAAGAAAAGCTCGTCTTTGCACCGTCGACATGTCCCGCAAGCATCGGGCCGCCGCTGACAAATACCGTCGGAAGATTGAGTCTTGCCGCGGCCATCAGCAGTCCGGGGACGTTTTTGTCGCAGTTCGGCACCATGACAAGGGCGTCAAAGCCGTGTGCCATCGCCATTGCCTCTGTGGAATCCGCGATGAGATCTCTTGTGACAAGAGAATATTTCATGCCGGTATGTCCCATTGCGATTCCGTCACAAACAGCGATTGCCGGAAAAACGATCGGGGTACCGCCGGCCATTGCAACGCCCAGTTTCACTGCGTCCACAATCTTATCGAGATTCATATGTCCCGGTACAATTTCATTATACGAGCTGACAATTCCGACTAACGGACGGTCAATCTCTTCTTCAGTAAGTCCCAGCGCATGATACAGCGCGCGGTGCGGCGCGTTGTTCATGCCTTTTTTGAGAGAATCACTCTTCATCATTTTGCTCCTTTCAAAAGGGTGTGCCTTTTTCAAAAGGCAGCATATCAGTTGTTGATCAGTTTGTCCTCGTCGCTCCAGCTGTAGAGTTTACGGATCTCTGCGCCGACAACCTCGCTCGGATGCTCGCTTGCCAGTTTGCGCATTGCATTGAAGTGAACCTGTGCACCTGCAGAAGACATATCAAGCAGGAAGTCTTTTGCAAATGTGCCGTCCTGGATGTTTTTGAGGATTTGTTTCATTGCCTTTTTGGTATCCTCTGTGATGATTTTCGGACCGGTGATGTAATCGCCGTATTCTGCAGTGTTGGAGATCGAATATCTCATGCCTGCAAAACCGCTCTGATAAATCAGATCAACGATCAGTTTCATCTCATGGATGCACTCGAAGTAAGCGTTTCTCGGATCATAGCCTGCTTCTACCAGTGTTTCGTAGCCTGCCTGCATCAGTGCGCACACGCCGCCGCACAGAACTGCCTGCTCACCAAACAGGTCGGTTTCTGTTTCGGTACGGAATGTGGTTTCGAGCACGCCTGCTCTTGCGCCGCCGATGCCCAGTGCATATGCAAGACCGATATCCCATGCGTCGCCGGTTGCATCCTGCTCAACAGCGATCAGACACGGAACGCCTTTGCCAGCCTGATATTCGGATCTTACGGTGTGACCCGGGCCTTTCGGCGCGATCATGATGACGTTTACATTTTTCGGCGGTTTGATGCAGCCAAAGTGAATGTTAAAGCCGTGTGCGAATGCAAGGGTTTTGCCCTCCGTCAGATTCGGCTCAATGCTCTCTTTATAGAGCGCTGCCTGTTTTTCATCGTTAATCAAGATCATGATGATATCAGCAGCTTTTGCCGCTTCGGCGCTGGTCATAACTTTTAAGCCCTGTGCCTCTGCTTTTGCCCAGCTCTTGGAACCTTCATACAGACCGACGATGACATCAACGCCGCTGTCTTTTAAGTTCAGCGCATGTGCGTGACCCTGCGAGCCATAGCCGATGATTGCAACGGTTTTGCCGCTCAGTTTCTGAAGATCGCAGTCCTGCTGATAAAAAATTCTTGCCATGATAATTACCTCTTTCTTATTTATTACAAATTCATAATTTGTCGAATGGTTGTACTGCCCTTTTCCAAGGACACGCTGCCTGTCCGGCAGATTTCAAGGATTTCATAATCCCGCATCAAATTGATAAAGTCATCGATTCTTCCGGCGTTATCCGTCAGGCGGAACGTCATGGATTCCTTTGAATAGTCCACGGTGACAGCGCCGAACGCCTCCGCCGCGGCACGAATCTCATCACGCGTTTCCGAATCGTTTTTCATTTTAATGAGCAATAGCTCACAGCTGATCGAATTGCCCGGTGTAAACTCCTTGATAGAGCAGACATCCGGCAGCTTATACAGCTGATTGACAAGCTGCTGCTTATACTCTTCTTCCCCGTCAAACGTCACGGTAATCCGCGAAAATGCACTCGATTCCGTTTCGCTGACAGACAGGGCGCGGATATTAAACTGACGTCTTCTGAACATACTGGTCACGCGGTTTAACACGCCGAACTGATTTCTGACCAGTACTGCAATCGTATATCGGTTCATATCAGTCACCCACCTTTACAATGATATCATCCATGCTTCCGCCGGGCGGCAGCATCGGAAGAACAAATTCATCCTTATCGATTGCACAATCGATAATATAGGGCATATCGGACGCAAACGCATGTGCTAATGCAGTGTCGAGCGCCTCCACGGTCGAAACAGACTCTCCGTCCGCGCCGAATGCACGCGCCAAGGCAACAAAGTCCGTTTTCCGGTTTAAGACGGTATTCGAGTAATGCTGATTATAAAACAGCGTCTGCCACTGCCGCACCATACCGAGCACGCCGTTATTCATAATCAAAATCACAACGGGAACCCGATAGGAAACCGCGGTCGCCAGTTCGTTTAAGCACATGCCGAAGCTGCCGTCACCGGTGATGAGCACACTGCGCTCTTTCGTTCCGAATGCCGCGCCAATCGCTGCACCCAGTCCGAATCCCATCGTACCGAGTCCGCCGCTTGACACAAACCGTCTTGGCTTTTTGAAGTTTAAGCTCTGTGCCGCCCACATCTGGTGCTGACCGACGTCCGTTGCGACCGCGGTATTTTCACCCAAATGCTGATTGAGCGTCAAGATCGCTCTGCGCGGCGTTAAGCCCGGACGATTGTCCAAAACTTCGCGCTCTTCTTCTACGAATTTCTGCACTGTTTGATTCCATTCCGCTTTTTTATTTTCTTCAATGAACGGAAGCAATTTCTCTAATGTCTGTTTGACATCGCCCCGAAGTCCGCAGACGGCATTGACCGTCTTTGAAAGTTCGGAACCATCCACGTCAATGTGAATGATTTTTGCGTTGGTTGCAAATTTCGCACGGTTGCCGGTCACACGATCGTTAAACCGTACACCAAGCGAAACAATCAAATCCGCATGGTGCATTGCCATGGACGAAGCGTAATGGCCGTGCATGCCCTGCATACCGAGAAACCGCGGATGATCCGTCGGAATTCCGGAAAGTCCCATCAAAGAACAGCCGATCGGCGCGTCGATTTTTTCGGCGAGTGCGAGCATTTCCTCCTGTGCGCCTGCGGTGATCAAGCCGCCGCCGAAATAGACATACGGCCGTTTTGCCGCGTTAATGTGCGCTGCGGCCTGCTCGATACGAAGCTGCTTTGCCGCGCACGGCGCATCCGCCTGTGCAGGGGGCTTCGGTTCATACGCACACATCGCAACCTGAACATCTTTCGGTACGTCAATGAGCACCGGACCCGGACGTCCTGATTTTGCCAATGCAAACGCCTCGCGCACGGTATCCGCAAGCTGCTCGACAGAACCGACAAAGTAGTTGTGCTTGGTAATCGGCAGTGTGACGCCGGTAATGTCGATCTCCTGAAAGCTGTCCGAACCGATCTGTGTCGTCGGGACGTTGCCGCAGATTGCCACAAGCGGAATCGAATCGAGATACGCGGTTGCAATACCGGTCACGAGGTTTGTCGCGCCCGGGCCGGAGGTCGAAATCACGACACCCACTTTGCCGGTTGTACGCGCATATCCGTCCGCTGCGTGTGCGGCGCCCTGCTCGTGTGCCGTCAAAACATGTGTGATCTGATCCTGATGGGTATATAAGCTGTCGTACACGTTTAAAATCTGTCCGCCCGGATAGCCGAACACCGTGTCACAGCCTTGTTCAATCAATGTATTTACTAAGATATCTGCGCCGGAAAGAAGCACGCATTTCACTCCTTTTTCATGCGGCTTATCGCTGCCGCTCGTTTTGCTCATTTCCCGTGTCTGTTTGCTGATTGTGTAACAGACACGACCGGTGTCATCGAATCCGTTCGAGAATCAAATCGCCGCACTGCTTACAGCCGACAAGCGTCATATTGTCGCCCATGATGTCGGCGGTACGGTAGCCTGCGTCAAGATAATCGGAAACGGCACGTTCGATTGCGTCCGCTTCTTTTTCCATATCAAAGCTATAGCGAAGCATCATCGCTGCCGAAAGGATCGTACCGATCGGATTTGCCGCATCCTTGCCGGCAATATCCGGTGCGGAACCGTGAATCGGTTCATACAGTCCGCAGGAGGAAGCGCCCAGACTCGACGAAGGAATCATACCGATTGATCCGGTAATCATGGATGCCTCATCCGACAGAATATCACCGAACATATTCTCTGTGACGATGACGTCAAACTGCGCCGGATTTTTGACAATCTGCATTGCGCAGTTATCGACGAGCATATCCGAAAGCGTGACATCCGGATATTCTTCGGCCAGTCGGTGCATTACCTTTTTCCAAAGGCGGCTGCTGTCGAGCACGTTGCTCTTTTCGACGGAGCAAAGCGCTTTTCTTCTCTTTCTTGCCGTTTCAAAACCAATTCTGCCGATTCGCTCGATTTCCTTCTCATTGTACCTGAGTACATCCACTGCTGTCAATCCGTCATCCGTCTGGTTAGTCTGATGTTCACCGAAATAGATACCGCCGATCAGCTCGCGGACGATGATAAAATCAATGCCCTGATCGACAATCGACTGTTTAAGCGGCGATGCAGCGGCAAGCTGCGGCCAGATTTTTGCAGGACGGTTGTTGCTGTATACCCCCATGCCCGCGCGCAGCCGTAAAAGTCCTTTTTCCGGACGCATATGACCCGGGACGTCGTTCCATTTCTCGCCGCCGACCGCACCGAGCAGCACGCTGTCAGACGCCACGCATTTTTGAAGCATTTCTTCGGGCAGCGGATCGCCGTACCGGTCGATCGCACAGCCGCCCATGTCTACATCTGTATAGCAAAAGGTGTGTCCGTAAATTGATGCCACCCGATCAAGCACACGAAGCGCCTGTTCAACGATCTCCGGTCCGATGCCGTCGCCGCGGATTACCGCAATATTCTTTGTCATTCGTCTGCACCTTCTTTTAAGGAAGCCAGCAGTCCGCCGCTTTTGATAATATGCTGAATAAACGGCGGGAACGGCTGCGCCTGGTATGTTTTATTTGTCGTCAGATCGGTAATCACACCGGTGTCAAAGTCTACACGGACTTCATCGCCGGCACAGATCTCGTCTGCCGCCTGCTCGCATTCCAAAATCGGAAAGCCGATATTGATTGCGTTGCGGTAAAAAATCCGTGCAAAGCTTTTGGCAATCACGCAGCCGGTTTTGCAGGTTTTTAACACCAGCGGCGCGTGCTCTCTCGACGAGCCGCAGCCGAAATTCCATCCGGCTACAATGACATCGCCCGGTTTTACGCGCTCTACGAATGTTTTGTCGATATCCTCCATGCAGTGAAGCGCAAGCTCGTTTGCATCGGGGGTGTTTAAATACCGCGCAGGAATAATAACGTCGGTATCTACGTTGTCTGGATATTTAAAAACAGTTCCCTGTGTATTCATCGTTACGCCTCCTTATATTCTGTGATATATCCGGTCAGTGCGCTTGCTGCCGCAGTATACGGAGAAGCAAGGTACACCTCGCTGTCCACATGACCCATCCGGCCTACAAAGTTCCGGTTTGTCGTTGCGACACAGCGCTCGCCTGCCGCGAGGATTCCCATATAACCGCCAAGGCACGGGCCGCAGGTCGGTGTCGACACAACCGCGCCGGCATCAATAAACGCTGTCACATAGCCGCGCTCCACACAGGTGCGCAGAATCTGCATCGTTGCCGGAATGATAATGCAGCGCACACCGTCGGCAATATGTTTGCCGTTTAAGATCTGATATGCCGCTTCCATATCCTCCATTCTGCCGTTGGTGCAGCTGCCGATCACCACCTGATCGATTTTGATATCGCCAAGCTCGCTTGCCGGATGTGTATTCTCCGGCAGATGCGGGCACGCAACCGTCGGAACAATTTTGGAAAGATCGATCGTGATGGTCTGTTCGTACTCCGCGTCGTCATCCGCCTCATACGTAACCGGCACCCGCTCGCTGCGGCCGGCTAAATATTGCATGGTCACGTCATCGACCGGGAAAATTCCGTTTTTCGCGCCTGCTTCAATCGCCATGTTGCAGATGCAGAGCCGGTCGTCCATGGACAGTGATAAAACACCGTCGCCCACAAATTCCATGCTCTTATACAGCGCACCGTCCACGCCGATCATTCCGATGATCGTCAAAATAACGTCCTTGCCGCTGCAGTTTTCCGGCAGTTTTCCGGTTAAATGGAACTTGATTGCGGACGGTACTTTAAACCATGCCATTCCCGTTGCCATTCCGGCTGCCATATCGGTAGAACCGACACCGGTTGAGAACGCACCGAGCGCACCGTATGTGCAGGTGTGGCTGTCTGCGCCGATGATGCAGTCGCCTGCTGTTACGACGCCCTGTTCGGGAAGAAGCGCATGCTCGATTCCCATTTTTCCGACATCGTAAAAATGGCTCACGCAATGGCTGCACGCAAAGGTCCGGCAGGTTTTCGACTGCTCTGCCGCTTTGATGTCCTTGTTCGGTACAAAGTGGTCAAGGACAATCGCCACTTTATCTTTGTCGAAAATACGGTCAAATCCCGCTTTGTTGAATTCATTGATCGCAACCGGCGTTGTGATATCATTGCCGAGTACCAAATCAAGCTTTGCACTGATCAGCTGTCCGGCAACGACATGGTCGAGCCCTGCATGCGCTGCGAGAATTTTTTGTGTCATGGTCATTCCCATTATTCGTTCTCTCCTTCTGTCATATTGTAAAACGCACTGAGCAGTGCATTCGTACTCGCCTTAATGACGTCCGTATCCGTTCCGGCACCCCAGAACATCCGGCCGTCTTCTGTCAAAAGGCCGATATACGACGCCGCCACACTCTGCGAGCCCTGTCCCTGCATACTGTGCTGGGTAAATACCTGCAAGGTGTATTCCTCACCGGTATATGCTTTGAGCGCATTGTTGATCGCATTGAGCGAACCGTTGCCCTCGGCTTCCATCTCGGTTTCTTCTCCGTTTTGCATAAACGTGATATCGATTTTCACCATATCATTTTCGCGGACAAAATCGAAATCAGTGACGCGGATTTTCGAATCGATATTCAAATAATTCTTTGTGAAGATGTCAAGCACTTCATCCGGCTTTAATTCCTTATGCTCATGATCGGAGATATTCTTGCACAGATAGCTGAAATGCTCGCGCATTTTCGGCGGAAGATTATAGCCGTATGTCTGTTCAAGCAGATAACCGATACCGCCTTTTCCGGACTGAGAGTTGACACGGATGACGTCCGCGTCGTAAGTACGTCCGATGTCCCGTGGATCAATCGGAATATACGGCACCGTCCACTGATGCAGCTTGTTCTTATGTCTGTATTTCATGCCTTTGGCAATCGCATCCTGGTGGCTGCCCGAGAATGCCGCAAACACCAGTGCACCTGCATACGGCGCACGCTCGTACACGTGCATCCGCGTACACTGCTCATACGTTTCAACCAGCTGGTTCATATCCGAAAAATCAAGATTCGGATCGACGCCGTGCGAATACATATTCAGCGCGAGCGTGATGATATCGACGTTGCCGGTCCGTTCACCGTTTCCGAACAGCGTGCCTTCCACACGGTCCGCTCCGGCAAGCAGCGCCAATTCCGTATCCGCCACGCCGGTGCCGCGGTCATTGTGCGGATGAAGCGACAGTGTCACATATTCGCGGTATTTTAAATTCTCGCTGATATACTCGACCTGCGACGCATAGACATGCGGCATGCTCATTTCGACGGTCACCGGCAAATTGATAATGACGTTGTTTGTCTCGCTTGGCTCGAGCACATCCAAAACCGCATTGCAAACCTCGAGCGCATATTCAGGCTCCGTGCCAGTAAAGGATTCCGGCGAATATTCAAACCGGAAATTTCCCTCATATTCACTTGCAAGCTTTTTGACAAGCTTTGCACCATCGACTGCAATCTGTTTGATTTCCTCTTTTGATTTCTTAAACACCTGCTCGCGCTGTGCCACGCTCACCGAGTTATAAAAATGGATGATCGCACTCGGCGCGCCTTTGCAGGCGTCAAATGTCTTACGGATGATATGCTCGCGGCACTGTGTCAAGACCTGCACGGTGACGTCTTTTGGAATCATATCGTTTTCAATCAGCGTTCTTAAAAACTCGTACTCGGTTTCACTCGCCGCCGGAAATCCAACCTCGATTTCTTTAAATCCGACTTTTAACAGCGTTTGATAATAGGTGAGCTTTTCCTCTAAGCTCATGGGAATCACAAGGCTCTGGTTGCCGTCGCGCATATCGACGCTGCACCAGATCGGTGCCTTTTCAATATGATCTTTTTCCACCCATTTGTTATATTCTTTCGATACCGGGTAATATCCAATCTGATATTTGCTCGCATCCATCATACTGTTTCCTCCCGCTCTGCGATGACTTTCACCTCAACCAGTGCGCCTTTCGGCAGTTCTTTGACCGCAACGCAGGAACGTGCCGGTTTTTGTGTAAAGTAGGAGGCATACACCTCGTTAAATGCGGCGAAGTTTGCCATATCGCTTAAAAAGCAGACGGTCTTTACTGTGCGTTCCGGTGTGGTTCCTGCGGCCAAAAGCACCGCGGTCAGATTTTTGCATACCTGATGGGTTTGCTCCTCAATCGTGCTGCCTACCAATGCGCCGGTGTTCGGGTCAAGCGCAATCTGTCCGGAGGTAAATA
The DNA here is from genome assembly GCA_944386285.1 of uncultured Clostridia bacterium. Lineage (GTDB taxonomy): Bacteria > Bacillota > Clostridia > Oscillospirales > Ruminococcaceae > Paludihabitans. Next base: position 11,190 of record CALXAM010000062.1, read on the forward strand.
CCAGATTTCCGGTGACGACTGCCTGTGAATATGGACCGATTGCTGCCGGTGCGTGATCTGTATGAATTTTACTGCTCATAACTCTTTACTCCTTTTAATACCTGTACAATTTTAAATCCTTCATCGCGCAGCGACCGTGTGATCAGATGCACGTGTTGATAATCTCTTGTTTCCATTTCAATCCGCAGATAGCATCCGTTGATGCTCTCGGTATTTCCCTTTTCATAGTGAACACCTGTGACGTTTCCGCCGCAATCCGCAATGATCCGGGAGATATCTTTTAACTGTCCGGGTTTGTCGATTAACTCAATGAGCAAGCTTGCCGAACGTCCGGAATTTAACAGGCCGCGGTCAATCACGCGGGATAAACTCGTTACGTCGATGTTTCCGCCTGAAACGATGCTGACCACACGTTTTCCTTTTAAGTTAAACTTGTCAAACATCACAGCCGCAACTGCCGCCGCACCGGCACCCTCTGCAATCATCTTCTGTTTTTCAATCAGTGCGAGGATTGCGCTTGCCACTTCGTCGTCGCTCACCAGTGCGATATCGTCCACATACTCTTTTACGAGTGCATAGGTGTTTTCACCCGGCTGTTTGACGGCGATGCCGTCCGCGATGGTATGCACGGAATCAAGGCATTCGATATGACCGTCCTTCACCGAATTATACATACTCGGCGCGCCGGTCACCTGTACGCCGTACACCTTGACGCTCGGACGAATCTGCTTTGCTGTATATGCAACGCCGGAGATCAGTCCGCCGCCGCCGACCGGAACCACGATCGCATCAATATTGTCAAGCTCTTTTAAAATCTCAAGCGCGATGGTTCCCTGTCCTGCGATGACGTTTTCATCGTTAAACGGGTGGACAAATGTGTAACCTTCCTGCTCTTTTAGCTCGAGCGCTTTCTGATACGCGTCGTCATAGCAGCCCTCTACCAAGCAAACCTCAGCGCCGAAGCCTTTGGTTGCCTCGACCTTTGAAATCGGTGCGGCGTCCGGCAGGCAAATTAACGACTTGATGCCGTTTTTCGTTGCCGCCAATGCGACACCCTGCGCGTGGTTTCCTGCCGAGCAGGCGATGACGCCTTTCGCTTTTTCTTCTTCGGAGAGCATTGCGATCTTATACGCAGAGCCGCGCACCTTAAATGAACCGGTGATTTGTAGGTTTTCCGGTTTTAGGTATAGCTCACAATCCGGAGCGATGCCATATGCACGAACAAGATTGGTCTCACGAATAATGTTTTTCAACACCGTCTGTGCATTAAATACTTTGTCAAGAGATAACATGTTCATTTCCGCCTTTCTTTGATCAATTTCACGCTTTGAGGCAAAAATAAAACCCGTCTCAAAGCTTTTTGCTTTGAGACGGGTGTAAATGATCTCATTTGCACTCGCGGTACCACTCAAATTGCGAACCATTCCGGTTCACCACCTCTTCGAAGTCGAACAACTTCTATGCCTTGACGCAGCATTCACGGGTCACCCTACACACTATACAGATTCAGGTTTCCAGCTCAGAAGGGATTGGAAGATCCGCAGTCCTTTATCGGGATTCCACCATCCCCGACTCTCTTTGAAATTCGTTGCAGTTTCCGTCTTCGTCATCGCTTTTTGATTCGAAGTCGAACAACCTCTATGCACTTACGTAGCCCACACGGGTCACCCTACACACCAACAAATGAAGGCTTCAGGTTTCCGGCTCAGAAGGGAGAGGTCTTAAAGGGTTGCCATACCGGTTCGCAGCATCCACCGGCTCTCTTAAATGTACGCGCCTTTACCATTCTTCGTCATAGCCTTTGTGTTATTTAATTTTTATGATTTTTGATTTTACTCCTTCAGCGTTTTAATGTCAAGCACTTTTTCAATTTTTTCATTTTTTATTTTTTGCTCTGTCTAAAAATCCTCTGTCAAATCGACGGCGGATTCCCCTGTTTTTCTGCCGCAGAGACGTTTTATTTCGTCACAAAACAGCGCGTCGGTTTCGCACAGCAGTAAAACAGCATGTTCAAACGCAGGGATCAGTTCTTTTGAAATGATTTCTTGCTGTTCCTTTTTTGTCATATGGTCGGTTCGCACAGCTGCTGTCTGCGCATCAAACAAATGCTCAAACGTACAACAGGGATGCACTGCGTTCCCTGCATCCTCAAACGAGCAGACAACACGGATCTCTGAAAGCTGTTTTCTCTGACGCGGCGTGAGTGCATCGATTCGTTCTTTGATTGTCATATCGATCCCCTCCCGTTTTAACGTATGCGAACAGACGGCGCATGATTCGAAAAACAGATTTCTGTCATGAAAAAACGGCGCATACACTAAAAACAGCCGGCAGTATCTGCTTCATTGTTTTCGGCAAACCAATCAAAAAGGAGTGGCTTTATGCAAAACGCTGCGGCGTATATCCGCGTTTCAACAGACGATCAGCTGGAATATTCTCCGGACAGCCAGCTTGACCGGATTCGAGAATACGCAAACACGCATGATCTTTTTTTACCCGAGGAATATATCTTCCGGGAGACGGAGGGCATTTCAGGACGAAAAGCCGAAAAGCGTCCGGCGTTTCTTCGCATGATTGCTGCGGCAAAGCAAACCCCTGCACCGTTTCGTGTGATTTTAGTCTGGAAGTTTTCCCGCTTTGCCCGAAACCGTGAGGACAGCATCGTCTATAAATCCATGCTCCGCCGCCAATGCGGCATTGATGTGATCTCCGTGAGCGAACCGGTCGGCGACGACAAGCTGTCCGTTTTAATCGAGGCGATGATCGAGGCAATGGATGAGTACTACAGCATCAATTTGGGCGAGGAAGCACGGCGCGGCATGAAAAAGAAATTTGAAACCGGCGGCATCATCACCGGCGCGCCGTTTGGATACCGCGTGGAAAACGGCTGTTATGTGATCGACGCGGCGGAAGCAGCCATTGTAAGAGAGATGTTTTCTTCGTTTTTGTCAGGGCAAAGCTACCGCGAAATTGCACAATGGTTAAATGCACGCGCGCTCTTAACCAAACGGCAAAATAAATGGGAGAACCGAACCGTCGAATACGTTTTGCGCAATCCGGTCTACACCGGAAGCCTTCGATTCAGCCAAACGGAACATCCGCCGCACAGCAAAGACACAGAAAGCTTTTGCATCGTTTCGGGAAACCATCCGCCCATCATTTCAAAAGAGCTCTTTGACCGCGCACAGCTGCGTGTCTATTGGCTCAAACAACAGTATCCGCACCGCTTGCGCGAACACGCAAAATATGAGTCAATGCTGCATGGTTTATTAAAATGCGGAAACTGCCAAAAGACGCTTTCTGCACACACCTGCGGTAATACCCTTGCGGTTCAGTGTATCGGCTACACACACGGCACGTGCAATGTATCGCATCATATCGCCCTTTCCATCCTTGAACTTGCCGTGCTGGCCGCCTGGGGAGCATTTTTTGCATCATCGTCGATTTCTTTCACACTCAAACGCAGGCAGTCCCCTGAATACACATCGCTCCAATTAAAAATCGCGCGGTGCGAAGAGATGATTCGCCGCGCAAAGGAAGCTTATATCGCCGGAACAGACACCCTTTGTGAATACCAGCAAACCAAAGCCGCGCTGTCCATTGAGCTTAAAACGCTTCGTGCAGCGCTTCACCGGCAAAATGCACCGTATACAGATGATGCGGCGGCAGGGACGCTTTCGCTGCCCCGCATCATGGAAGCAGTCAATTCCCCACACATTCAAAATGTCTTACTGCGTGCTGTCTGTGCATCGATCATTTTTCATCGCACGGCGCATACGGTCGAAATCCGATTTCGTCACTTATTACAATCAGGCCCGCCCAACTGACTGATAATCAGCTTTGCAAGTGCGGGGTCGGTCCGCTTGATCTTTACGGGAAACGAAAGTTTTTTATCGTATTGCCACATGTTCTTTCCTCCTGTGTGATAATTTCCGCCTCTTTGTTATACGTTTGCCTCATACTCCCACGGCCACGGCCCGTCGGTCCACTCAAACCGTGTTTTGCTGCGGTTGTCAAATGCGCGCAGCGGTCCGTATTTCTCCGTGTACTCTTTGTACAGCGCGTCATACGTTTCACGCTGTCTGTGATAGTACGCAAGCGCCTGCTGATCGTTTTCGTGCGTATCCAAAAACAGTACTGCCTCCGAAAGAGCAAAATCCGCAACCTGAAGCTTACGAAGCAATTTTTGTCTCTCACTTGTCATCAGAGACCGCCTCCTCTCCGATAAACGGTTTGTCAAGCGCCGAAAAAACGGTGCCGCGCTCAAACCCCACGGACGGCTCATACAGCTTTTCAAACGGCTGAAGCGGTACATACGCCATCGCAAACGACACCGGCTGTGCCGTAAACAGGGTGCAGTTTTCCTTCATCTCACTCATTTTTTCTCCTCCTTGTATTTGACGGGTACAGACGAAGCAAAGTCCATCTGCACCATCTTACGCAGGGGAAAAAGCCGGTGTTCCCATGTTTTAAAAATGCAAAAAAATAAGAGAAAAATCCAGCAATCAGCCGTTGATTTATTGAAAATTCCCTGTTACAATGTGCTTAATTTGATGAATAAGGAGGGTTTTCCCTTGACGAGATACGACAAAATCGCACAGATGAAACCCGAGCAGAAAAATCACTGGATCGAAATGGGTGCGCTTTCTGCCTGGGGCGAGCGAATTTTTGCGGAAATCGCCGTCTGCGAAGAGTTAAACAAAATGGAAAACGGTGCGTATGACGCGCTGATCGATCAGGCGGTCGACTGTTTGTTTGATACGTTTACTGCGGAGCACGCACTGCCGGACTCCGTCTGCCAAGCAGCCGAAACAATCCTGCTTCCGCTTTCCGACAAAGCAAAATCCATGACAATGCACTGCGTCGCACACGCGCACATCGACATGGACTGGATGTGGGGCTTTCATGAGACGGTCGACGTTGTGCTCAATACATTCCGCACGATGCTCGATTTGATGGACGAATATGAAGACTTCACCTTCTCTCAGTCACAGGCTGCCGTCTATCGCATTGCCGAGTACTACGATCCTGCACTGTTTGAACGGATGAAACAGCGGATCAAAGAGGGCCGGTTTGAATTTGCAGGTTCTACGTTTGTAGAACTTGACAAGAACATGCCGAACCTTGAGAGCATGGCACGCCATATTCTCTACACCAAACGCTTTTTAAACGAACGGTTTGATATTCCGTTTGAGAACGTAAACATGGATTTCCATCCCGATTCGTTCGGTCATTCCGCATGTGTGCCGGAGATTTTGTCCGCCGGCGGCATTCGCTATTTCTACCACTGCCGCGGCTTGGACGGCGAACAGCTGTATCGCTGGCAGTCGGACAGCGGCGCTGAAATCCTTACACTCAACGAACCGCTTTGGTATAACGACGATATTCTTCCAAGATATCTGCACATCGTCCCGCAGTTCTGCCGCAAATACGGCGTCATGGACATGATGAAGGTTTACGGTGCCGGCGACCATGGCGGCGGTCCGACACGCAAAGACATTGAAATGATTTTAGAAATGCAGAAGTGGCCGGTCGCACCGACCATTCGGTTCTCCACCTATGACGCATTCTTCCGTTCGATTGAACCGTTCCGCGAACATCTCCCTGTACTGCGCGGCGAGCTCGGCCCGACCTTTACCGGCTGTTACACCTCGCAGTCGCAGATGAAACAGATTAACCGCATCGGTGAGGATCGGCTGTATGAATCCGAGATGATTACAACCTTTGCAAACGCAAAAGCCGGCGGCAATTCCTTTGCAAAGCAATACCGCGACGCATGGGAAAAAGTTCTGTTCAATCAGTTCCACGACATTCTGCCGGGTTCGAATACACCTGCATCGCGCAATCATGCACTTGGCGCCTTTGAAGAGGCAATGGGTGTCTGCATGTCCGGCGCCGGTTCTTCGCTGCGGACCTTTGCGCAATCGATTGACACCTCTATGTTCGACACGCCGTTTGACCCGCTCGCTTCCCGTTCAGAAGGCGGCGGCGTCGGTCTTAACACCGACGAGAAAAACCGCTTCCGCCTGCCCGGAACCGAACGCGGCCGCGGAAAAACACGTCTGATTCATCTGTTTAATCCCACCCGATTCGACCGTGACGGCGTATCGGAAATCACCCTCTGGGACTGGCCGGGCGATCCTGACCGCATCAAGGCGTCTGACGCTGACGGAAAACCGCTTGTCTGCCGTGTGACAAAACAACAGCCAAACGATTGGAACCATCTGCGCACGGATATTCTTGTGGAAGCATCCGTTCCCGCTTTGGGATACACAACGGTAAAAATCGAGGAAGCACCGAAAGAACAGTTCTGCTTTGCTGCAATGCCGCCGGACCCGCGTGTGACATACTATGATGACAGCATTCTTGAAAACGACTTCGTCCGCATTCGGTTTGACGATCACGATTTCTCGATCATTTCCTATTATGATAAACAATCGGGCAAAGAACTTCTTGAAGGTCCCGCCCATTTTGCACTCGCCTATGAGCTGCCGTTTAAAGGCCACGGAAGTGCATGGGTAGAAGGTGTTCATTCGAGAATCACCAACTTAAACCGCGACAGCATCCCGACGCTGATTTCGCAGGATTTGTTTGCACCGCTTTGCAAACAGCTCTGCTTCCGGTTAAGAAAAGGAGAGCTCACACTCGATGTGACTGCACAGCTGTTTGACCACTCCCCGATTCTCGATCTGTCGGTCAATGTCAGCAAATTCCCGACCTCTGACGCAGAAGGAATTCCGCAGCTCAGCTTCTGCGCACCGCTCGCATATGAAACAAAAGCCGTTCGCTGCGATTTGCAGATCGGTACAACCGATCGACCGCTCAATATGACGCATGACGGATTTACCCGCAATTTCTGCTTCGGTGTTCCGACAGACAGTACGCACGGCTTAGCGCTTTTGAGCGATTCCAAATACGGCTGCCGCGGCGACAAGCATTGGCTTCAGATTTCACTGCTGCGTGCTTCCTCCAATCCAGACAAATATCCGGAGATCGGCGAGCGGTTCTTCCGCATCGGATTGTCAGTCAGTGACGGGGCGCCGCTTGCGCTAAAAGAACTCGGCGAACGGTTTGTACACCGTGATCTGCCGTACGCATCCAATACTGCCCATCCGGGTACACTGCCGCTGACCGACAGATTCTTCACCGTATCAGGCAACGCGGTCGTTTCCTGCGTCAAACAGGCGGAATATGTGGAAAACGCTTTCGTTGTCCGTTTGGCATCCGCTTTCCGCGACGAATCCGCCGAGGCAGTGCTTCACTTTGATACGGACGTCACCGGCGTCGAATTTGTCGATCTGGCGGAACAGCCGATTGGCGCGGTGCCTTCCTTTGCAGATCACACCGTAACACTGCCAATGGAACCGGGACAGACCGTAACGCTCCTTGTCCGCCGGTAACCGGCTGTCTTTTCTAAGGAGTGTCCCTATGAATTTTCGTGAACAGCTTGCACATACAAGATCTACGCAGAGGCATTTTGGCAAAAGGAAATGATTGACCGGCCATATGTCTGTGTCACCGCACCGATCAAACCGGTCCCCTTTTCGTTTACGCCTGCCAAAAGCTTTGATGTCTGCATGCGCGAAGCATACGACGAGATCCTGATTCCATATCAAAATCTGATCGATCACACGTTTTTCGGCGGTGAGGCGCTTCCGAATCTGGAGCTGACGTTAGGTCCCGACCAGTACGCTGCCTTTTTAGGCGGCAGAATCGATGCGTCGAGTGAAAACGTGACCACCTGGGTACATCCGTTCATCGATGACTGGAGCGGATTCCACGCGCAGATTGATTTATCCCCGGACGGATATTTTCAAAAACTCAAACGTTATTTTGAATACGCAGCCAAACAGGCGTCCGGACGGTTTCTGCTCAATATGCTCGACCTGCACAGCAACATGGACGCACTGAGCGCGATGCGCGGCGCACAGGATCTCTGCTTTGATCTCATTGACTGCGCAAAAGAAGTTCACCGTGTACTAAACGAGGTCAACGACACGTATCAGACCGTGTTTCAAATGGCATATGAGGCCGGCGAAATGGAAGAAGTCGGTACCATCGGATGGTCACCGATTTACTGCCGTCAAAAATCAGCGGTGCTCCAATGTGATTTCTCCTGCCTGGTGGGGCCGGAACACGCAAACGAGTTTGTGTTCCCTGCCATCGAATATGAAGCGTCTTTGCTGGATCACAACATCTATCATTTGGACGGAAAAGACGCGCTGCGCCATTTGGATACGATCCTTTCGCTTGACTGCATCGACTGCATTCAGTGGGTGCCCGGCGCGGGACAGCCCCGTACGCTTGAATGGATGGATCTGTTGAAAAAAATCCAAAGCGCGGGAAAATCCCTTTGGATTTATGACTGGACCGCAGAAGAAATCAAAGCGTATCACAAGGAATTAAATCCGGCGCTCGTCGCATTTTCGTTGCAGACCAATACGCCTGACGAAGCAAAATCTCTGCTCCACACCTTAAAAAAGACCGTGTAAAACGGCAAAAAATTCCCCCGACAGGATTCAATCTTGGACCGAACCAGTAAAAACGGACAATAGACAAAACGCCCCCTGTGTAGGAAAATAAACCTATACAGGGGGTGTTCGTATGTCACGAAGAAAATACACACATGTTCAGGAGTTGGAAGAAGAAATC
>CALXAM010000063.1 GCA_944386285.1 uncultured Clostridia bacterium
AAGACCTCCTCGATAGTTTTGGGTTAGGTTGGCAGACCTTTTCCTTTACTCTATCGGGGAGTTCTTTTTTTGTCCATAGCTATAAGCTCTTTATCCACTGGCACAGCCAGTGGTTGTTTAAGCAAAACGAAAACGACCGCTTTTTTAAGCGGTCGTTTCTGTTTTTCCTGTTTCGCCGTGTCAAAGCCGCAATCTGCGTGCGTCCTGTGTCTGCACTAACACCCAATCACTCAGCCGGCTGCGCGTTCTCCTTTGCATACTCGTCCGATTCCGCCGCGGCAGATGCATCCGCTGCGGGCGCGTTCTCCCGCTTTAACAAATCGCGGATTTCCGTGAGCAGCAGCACCTCATCCGACGGCTTCGGCGCCTCTTTTTTCTCTTCTTCCTGCTTCGTGCGTTTTCTGCGCAGCATGTTGAGCACCTTCACAAGAATAAAGACCGACAGTGAAATGATTAAAAATTCGACGATCTTCTGAATGAACATCCCGTAGTTGAGCGACACCTCCGCCGCCGTTTCGGTCGCCGGTACAATCACCCATTTTAAATCCTCAAAATTCACACCGCCCATCAAAAGCCCGATGACCGGCGTTAAAATATCTTTCACCATCGAATTGACAATCGCGGTAAACGCAGTACCAACAATGATACCGACGGCCATGTCGATCACGTTTCCGCGCGAAATAAACTCACGAAATTCCTTAATCACTTTGACTTCCTTGACCTTTTTAAGGTTTAGCTGTTCTTTGTCAAGTTTCTTCATCAAACGGCTCTCCTTTCCTTTTTTCTTCATTATACTATAAATTTGCCTGCTTGTAAAACGGCGGATGTGTCCGGTCTGTAAACAGCGCACTGCATTGTTGAAATTATGATAAAAATGGTATACAATAAAAACCAGAGCGTCATGTCCGGCGGCTGCGTTTGCAGCAGATCTGTCCGGTGAAACGATCCGTAACAGGCACACCCGTCTGGCTTGTCCGGCGGTCTTGTCGGGCGGACGGACCTAGAGCGGGACATGATGCGATATTCCCTGCACCTTGTGTGCGGAAAGGAGTTTTTATGATCCAGAGAGAACTTTTAACGGAAGCGCTTCACACAGCAATGTCTTCCGGTGCGGATTTCGCTGAAATCTATGCGGAACGCACAAAGACCAATCAGGTTTCCATGATCGACCGCCATGTCGAGCAGGTCACCGACGCACTGTTAAGCGGCGTCGGCATCCGTGTCTTTAAAGGACTGCGCTGTGTCAATGCGTCAACAACCGACTTAACCCGCAGCGGTCTGATCGCCTGCGCAAAACGTGTGGCAGACGCGCTCGGCGAGGGCAAAGAAGAGGTTTCCATCCACTTAAATGAACGCCGGTTCGGCGATATCCACCCGATTCGGATTGTTCCGGCAACCGCGTTAAAACAGGTGAAAATCGACCTCGTCAAAGAGGCGTCCGACGCGGCATTTGCACAGGGCGACCGCATTTCTCAGGTGGCGGCGACACTGATTGACGTCGACCACGAAATCCTCATCGCAAACAGCGAAGGACTTTTGACTTCCGACCGGCAGATCCGTACCCGTATGGCGGTACAGGCAGTCGCAAGCAAGCCGGGCGAAAACCAGACCGGTTCCTGCTCCCCGGGCAGACGGATGGGTCTTGAGCTGTTCGAGATGATTCCGCCGCGCTCGATCGGTGAGAAAGCGGCGCGTCAGGCGCTTACAATGCTCGACGCCGAATACTGCAAGGCAGGTACGAAAACGGTTGCGATTGAAAACGGCTTCGGCGGCGTGATTTTCCACGAGGCGTGCGGCCACTCGCTTGAGGCAACGTCTGTGGCGATCAACGCATCGCAGTTTGCCGGCAAACTCGGTCAGCAGATCGCAAACGAAAAGGTCACCGCAGTCGACGACGGCACGATCCCGAACGCATGGGGTTCTATGAACATCGACGACGAAGGCACCCCGTCTGCGCGCAACGTGCTGATTGAAAACGGTATTTTGAAATCGTATATGATCGACAAATTAAACGGCAGACGCATGGGCATGGCGCCGACCGGCAACAGCCGCCGCCAGGGCTATTCGTTCGCACCGACCTCGCGTATGACGAACACGTTTATCGAAAACGGCCCCGACAAAAACGAGGACATCATCGCTTCGATCGAGGACGGCTTATACGCAAAACAGATGGGCGGCGGCTCGGTCAACCCGCTCACCGGTGCGTTTAACTTCGCCGTCACCGAGGGCTATATCATCAGAAACGGTAAAATCTGCGAGCCGGTCCGCGGCGCAAGCCTCGTCGGAAACGGCAAAGAGATTCTCATGAACATCGACATGGTTGGACAGAATCTGGAAACGGCACAGGGAATGTGCGGCTCTTCGAGCGGCAGCATCCCAACCGACGTCGGTCAGCCGCTCATCCGCGTTTCGTCCATCACCGTCGGCGGCAGATAAGGAGGATGTGTTATGACGCAGAATGAAATGAAACAGATCATCTCGGATGCCGCAGCCAAAGCGGGAATCAACGAGTACGAGCTTTATTTTGAAGAGGCGCAGGGCACCGATGTCACAATCTTTGAACGTGAAGTCAAAGAATTCAGCAGCGAAGAGGTCGCAGGCGTATGCTTCCGGTGTTTTGTAAACGACAACATCGGCTATGCGTCGACGGAGCTGTTTACAGAAGAAGAGCTTGCCGCACTCCCCGCGCGTGCGCTCGAAAACGCGCACCTCATTGAAAGCGGCGACGCACAGCCGTTTTACAAGGCAGGCGACACCTATCGTCCGGTGGTGCAGAGCCGTTCCCCGCTCGCATCGAGCAGCGACTATATCCGCACGGCAATGGACGCGCAGGAAGCGGCATATGCGGCGGATGGCCGCATCACGACCGGTACAGAGACCTCCTGCGGCGGCGTGCGCAGAAAAATCTGGCTGTTTAACTCAAACGGACTCGATCTCACGGCAGACTACGGCTACGACGTACTGGTGAGCGGTCCGGTTGCGCGCGACGGCGAGGAATCGACTGACGGCATGACATTTGCTTACGGCAAGCTGTCCGAGCTTGACGCGAAAAAGGTTGCAAACACAGCGGTATCACGTGCCGTATCAAAGCTTCACGCAAGCCAGCAGACATCCGGACAGATGCCGGTCGTATTCAGCGGCGAGCAGATGTGCACGATTCTGTCGGCATTTTTATCGGTATTCTCGGCAGACGCCGCACAGAAAGGCCTTTCGCTGTTATCGGAAAAAGAAGGCGAAACGATTGCGGCGCCGTGTGTCACGCTCATCGACGACCCGTTTTACAAGGACAGTCCGGTTCAGATGTCGTTTGACGCAGAGGGTGTTGCGACCTTTACAAAACCGGTCATTGAAAACGGCGTACTGAAAACGCTTCTGCACAACCGCAAAACGGCGCAGAAAGCCGGTGTCGCTTCCACGGCGAACGGTGCAAAGTACAGCTATGCGGACGCGGTTTCGATCAGTCCCTACTGCTTCTATTTACAGCCGGGCGATGTTTCGTTCGATACGCTCATTGACGGTATTGAATCGGGTGTATATATCACGGCGCTCAAAGGACTGCACGCAGGTGCGAACGCGATCACGGGTGACTTTTCGATCGACAGCGAGGGCTTTACGATTGAAAACGGCAAGCTCGGCGGTGCGGTACGTTCGTTTACGGTGGCAGGCAACTTCTTTGACCTGTTGAAAAATATCCGCGGCTTCGACAAGGCGTTTTATCTCGACTACCCGTCGGGTGCAACGGTACTCGGCAGTGCCGACGCGCTGGTAGACGGCTTGACCATCGCCGGTAAATAACCCCCCCAGGCGCAGCCTGTCTCTGCCGCCTCCGGCGGAAGTGTCCTTAAGAAAGCGCCTGCTTAAAGGCATCGCACTCGCTTTCCAGAGAATCCACGCCGCACCTTCGGTGTTTCTGCCGCCTTTCGGCGGAAATGCTCTTAAGGAAAGCACCAGCTTAAAGATCTCGCACTCGCTTCCTAGAGAATCCACGCCGCACCTTCGGTGTTTCTGCCGCCTTTCGGCGGAAATGCTCTTAAGGAAAGCACCA